>JBFLYJ010000568.1:0-2186 GCA_040756635.1 Nitrospirota bacterium | reverse complement strand
CTCGCACGGGAAGACCGCGGCGATTGCGCTGGCTTCGAGGGGGATTGGACCTGAGACTGCATCGAGGGTTATTCGCAAATTAAGGGAGGATGAGGAGGAGTTTTACAGGGATATCCTGATTGCGGAGAGGAATTATGCGAAGACGAAGAGGTTCTGGGAGTAAATGTTATCTGACGATTCCCAACTGGAAACTTAAAGCATCGATTATTTTTTCCTGCAAGTCAAAATCCTCAATTTTGCCCATATCTCTAATCAGGCGCATTTTATCAAGTGTCCTGATTTGATAACAGAGCACGATAGATTCCTTTTCGAGCCCTCCGGTAGAAGCAGGTATCAAAACTTCATTTGGATAAACTCTTCTGCCCGGCTTTCTTGAAGTTATGGGAAGAACATTAACCACAGGCAGAATCTGGTTTATTTCCTCCTCGCTTATTATAAGAACAGGTCGCATTTTTCCCTGTTCAGAGCCGACAACAGGATCGAGGTCTGCTAAGAATATATGCCATTTCATTGGTCATCGGTTAAGAAATTCTCTTTAGCATATTTTCCCACATTTTCATAAAAAATAAGACTTTTTTTTCAATTTCCACCTGAAATAATCGTTATGCAGCGTAGCATTTATATGTATAGCTGACATATATTACTTAAAAATTCTAATTCAACTGACATAAATGAGGAATACTATGAAAACACCCAAAGTATCTGGAAGAAAAACGCAACCGTCAGAACCAGTTATAGAAAAAGAACTCTGCACAATCTTTTCACCCAAATGGCTGGAGAAGACTGCACGGGAAACTGGGCTTATAAAACGGGAACGAAAGGTAAACCCCACGATTCTTTTTTGGGTAATAGCATTGAGTTTTGGAGTCCGCCTTCAACGAAGTCTGGCAAGCATAAAGCGGAACTATGAAAAAGCAGCAGATACTGAATTAAGCGACAGCAGTTGGTATGACCGATTTACTCCAGAGCTTGTTTTGTTCCTCAAGACGTGCGTCACTCACGCTATTGAACATCTCGCCCAGGAGCCAAATCGTGCACTTTCCGAAAAACTCGCTAAATTCCAGGATGTGCTGATTCAGGACAGTACCATAGTCAGATTGCATAAGGCACTTGCAAAAAAATGGCCTGCTACCAGGAGTAGAACAGTAGCAGCAGGTGTAAAAGTGAGCCTATTGGTAAGTGCAGTCGCTGATGGTCCGAAAAACGTCGCCCTTTATGCAGAAAGCACAAACGAGATGAAGACTCTTCGTATAGGCCCATGGATAAAAGATCGAGTGCTTCTTATCGACCTTGGGTTTTACAAGTATCAACTTTTTACAAGGATCAAAGAAAACGGGGGTTACTTTGTGTCCAGATTGAAAGACAGTGCTGATCCTCTTATTCTCGAAGTACACCGCATCTATCGAGGCAACAGCATTGACGTTAAAGGTAAACGCATAAGCGAGATATTACCAAAACTCAAAAGAAAGGCACTGGATGTCGAAGTTGAGATATCATTCAAACGGCGAAATTATAACGGTAAACAGCGAAAAGATACAGAACATTTCAGGTTGGTGGCGGTTTTCAACGAGGAAGATGAGGAGTATCATGTATATCTCACCAATATTACTCCTGATGTGCTGGAACCGGAGGATATTGTGAAGCTCTATGGAGCCAGATGGGACATTGAGCTTATTTTCAAAGAGCTTAAAAGCAGATATGCTCTTGATGTTGTCAATACTACAAATCCACGAATCGTTGAAGCTCTTATCTGGATAGCGATTCTCACGCTTCTGGTCAGCAGGAGAGTTTATTCCATTGTGCGAAGGCATAGCCCAAAAGAGAAAATGGTTCGATATACGCAGTTAAGATGGAGTACTGTATTTGCTGAAAATGCCGGTGATCAGCTTACAGCTATTCTTCGTTATTGTGGAATCGAGCGAACTTTTGAGACTATTATGGAATTTTACCAGAATCAGGGGCTTGATCCACATGTGAACAGGGAGCGATTTAGAGATGAGTGGTGGGCTTAACCGATGACGTATGAAATAATATTGCCCAAGATATGGAAGGGTATTATCAACTTAACCTCGCCACTTCGTGCCTAATGGGAAGGGATATTTGAGATAATCTCAAACATTCCTTCATGAAAACAAACAGTTCGATACCATTAGGCGGTATAGTATTGATGAAGAAAGTCGAAAAAC
>JBFLYJ010000567.1:0-2189 GCA_040756635.1 Nitrospirota bacterium | reverse complement strand
AGCGTTGAATATGCATTTGAACATCGCGCAGAGCCTGTGTCCTACATAAAGGAACATTCCCAGGAACTCTCCGATGAAGTTATCAATCAGCACATTTCCCTGTACGTAAATGACTTTTCAATAGATATAGGACGGGACGGTGAAAAGGCCGTGTCGGAACTTATCTCAAGGGCTGAAGACGCAGGTATCATTCCAAGGGCAGAGGAATAAATATCTTCCTTCAATAATTCATTCCTTTCGGTTATAATCTCATCGTGAACAATAATAGACTCGCGGTCATCGACACTGGGACGAACACTTTCAGGCTTCTGATCGCCGAGCTTCAGCCAGCCGCTCATCACGGTGCTGTCTCTTTCAGGGAAATCCATTCCGAGCGTACAATAACACGTCTCGGTGAAGGCGTCTCCGTCAGCGGTCTCATTTCAGACGCAGCGATAAAAAGGGGCATCGACACTCTTAAACATTTCTCAGAATTAATCAGACGCCATGACGTCTGCAGAACTTCTGCGATCGCCACGAGCGTGTTCAGAGAGGCACAAAACAGCGCCGGTTTTGTGAGGCTTGCCCGGGAAGAAACAGGCATCGAGATTGAAACGGTCTCCGGCAGACGCGAGGCTGAAATTACCGCGGCAGGCATGCTTATCGACTTACCGCCGGCTGAATCATCTTTCATGATAGACATCGGCGGAGGGAGCACGGAACTGATATTCATGAAGGACAGGAACATACAGAAAATAGAGAGTCTTGATCTCGGCGTAGTTCACCTTGCCGACAAGTACATGATTAACGACCCTCCAGGGAAAGAAGACTTACGGCGAATGGAATATGAGATCACCGGCAAGATAAATAATGTCTCGGAGCAGTTCCGTGAGCTGTTAACATTTAATACGGCATTTATCGGAACTGCGGGTACGATAACTGCGCTGGCAGCCATGTCCCAGGACCTTAAGACGTTTGACCACGAAAGGATACACAAATACATATTGACGACAGGTGCCGCCGGGAACATATTTGCCCTTATCTCCCGGCTGTCCTCCACGGAGAGGGCCGAACACATACCTTTTGAACCAGCCCGTCTTGACATAATAGTGCCCGGAACACTTATACTTCTTAAGCTGATGGAGACTTTTGAATTCGGGGAGATAATTGTGAGTAATTACGGACTGCTTGAAGGCGCACTGCTTGATCTCTATAAGAAGGAGCATGGACAATAAATTGAAAAAGAAACAGACCCAATTGACATACCAAAAAGCTACCCTCAGGGATGCCAAGGCCATACATGAACTGGTCAACTCGTTCGCGCAGAGGAACAGGATGCTCCCGCGATCCCTGAACGAGATCTATGAACTTATACGGGATTTCTATATTTGCATTGACAAGGACAAGGTCATCGCAGTATGTTCCCTGCACATAGTGTGGGAAGATATCGCGGAAATCCGCTCCGCGGCCGTGTCGAAAAAATACCAGAAACGCGGTATTGGAAGAAAGTTGATAAATTACTGCCTCAAAGAGGCCATGGCCCTTGGGGTAAACAAGGTATTCGCCCTCACTTATCATCCTGAATACTTCAAGCATCTGGGATTCGAAGACATTGACAAAAACGAACTACCTCACAAGATATGGGGAGACTGTCTTAAATGTCCGAAATTCCCGGGATGTGAAGAAGTGGCGGTAATTATCAGATTAGACGCCTGATTTAAAGCGAAGCGGCAAGCTCTGAAGTCGGTGACGACACGACTGAAGGCGTGATAATTTCCCACGAGTCTCTCAGCAAAAGGATCTTCCTGAGCAGTTTTATATGAAGCGTATGTCCTGACTTGTTCGCGATGATGTGACCATGTATAGGCAGACCTATCAATGAAAGATCACCCACGGCATCAAGGATTTTATGCCTTACGAATTCGTCTTTAAACCTGAGCATATTACCGTTTATGACTTCATTCTCACCAAGGACGATTGCGTTATCCAGCGATCCGCCCTGGGCAAGTCCCCTGGACTTAAGCATCTCAACGTCCCTGAGAAATCCAAAGGTCCTCGCAGGCGCCAGTTCATTCAAAAAAGAGTTGGTCGATATATCAATCCCCATCTTCTGTTCCCCGAACGCGGGATGGGTATAAAAAAGACGATACGTAATTCTGGTCCCGTCATAGGGGGTGATTGCGATCTGGCTGTGCCCTTCCATGACAACA
>JBFLYJ010000566.1:0-2189 GCA_040756635.1 Nitrospirota bacterium | reverse complement strand
GAAGCGGCGGCAGACTCTTTACGAGGCTTGCCAGGAAATTGGCGGTGGACGATCCGTCTTTGCCGGAACCTGCTGAGTCCCAGACGGTCACCTTGTCAATCTTTATGTTCTTGATTGCCTCCACCTGCATGGTGACTATCTGTTCAATCTTCTCTGTCATCAGCAGGGTCGCGGCGGACTTGGCATCACCGTTACAGCTCTTTATCAGTTCCATATAACCGGCTGCCTTGCTGTCGAGCACCTGCCTTATACCTTTGGCCTCGGCCTCATATTTTAGTAGGATTGCGTCAGCCTGCCCTTTGGCCTCACGGCGTATCTTCTCGGCCTCAGCCTCGGCTGAGATTTCTATCTTGCGTTTTTCAATCTCCTTTTTAACGACCTCCTCTGCATTGAGGCGCTCCTGCTCGGCCTTGTATTGGGCCTTCTGGATTTCTACCTGAGCCTCACGCTTGGCGACTTCTCCGAGCTTCATCGCATCAGCCTGCTTTATAGCCAGTTCCGCGTCAGCCGCGGCGATATTGGCCTTTGACTTGTTTTCACCCGTGATAGCCTCAGCCTCCTGCTGCTGCACGTATACGCGTTTGTCCGCCTCTGCCTTCTTCTTCCCCTTTTCGGATGCCGCGACATTTTCAGCCACCTTTATCTCTTTTTCCTTTGTTGCCTCGGCCTCACCAATCGTAGCGGCTGTTTCCTGCTGCTGAACAAACACGCGCTTGTCGGCCTCGGCCTTCTTCTTGCCCTTTTCTGATTCCGCGACGTTCTCGGCGACCCTGATCTCTTTTTCCTTGTTTGCTACAGCCTGACCTATTGAACCGAGTTTCTCCTGTTCAGCAACGTCGACCTTGGCCTTGTTGATGGCCTCGGAGGCGGCTTTCTTGCCTATGCTTTCGATGTATGTGGATTCGTCGGTAATGTCCGTGATATTGACGTTTATCAGATAGAGCCCGATCTTGTTCAGTTCCGGTTCGACGTTTTTCCGGATCGCCTCCAGAAAGCTCTCCCGGTCCTGGTTAATCTGCTCGATGGTGAGGGACGCGACGGTCAGCCTGAGCTGCCCGAAGATGATTTCTTTTGCCATGTCCTCTATTTTTGAGCTCGGCAGATTCAGGAGTCTTTCCGCCGCGTTGTTCATGATCGATTTGTCGGTGCTGATGCCGACGGTAAATGTGCTGGGCACATTAATGCGGATATTCTGCATTGACAGGGCGTTCTGGAGAGGTATGTTTATCGTCATCGGGGTGAGACTCATAAACGCAAAATCCTGTATAAGGGGCCATACGAGTGTACCTCCGCCGTGGATGCAGTTTGAGGACTGCCCCTCTCCCACCTTCCCGTATACAACGAGGATCATATCTGAAGGACACCTTTTATATCGTGATGCAAGAAAGACAACTGTGGAAACTACAAGAATAACCAGCGCGGTAAGCGGAAATACCCATAACCCGATCCCAAACATGGCCCCCTCCTTTTAAATGTTATATTTTTTCAACAACCAGTATCCTGCCGTTAATATCCTTAACTTTGATCCTGCTCCCTGTCGGGATATCTTCATTTATTTCTGAGACGGCATCAAATTCCCTCAGACGGCCCTTTACCGATACCTGCACCTTGCCTGTTCCTCCGGCATGAATGGTCAGGTACACGGTCCCTTCAGAACCGACAGCGCTTTTGTTCTCAACGGTCCCGCTTGACTGGAGACTTGTGAAAGAGGAAAAAATCTTGCCTATTATCCAGACTGATGCAAGTCCGGCAATCGTCGCGCCTCCGATGGCAACGGCATTTCCGACCTTGCTCTCCCTCAGGAGCACGAATCCCACCAGGCCAAACATCATGAAAAAAGCTGTAAGACCCTGCAAGGTGAGTATTTTAAAGCTCGCGTCAACGTCACCATGTACCATGTCCGCGTGTCCGACGTCAATGTCTGTATCTACATCGGCGTCTCCTCCGGCCAACTGAATGAGGAACCGTATCAGAAAAATGACACCACCCAGGAAAGCGCAAATCAGAAAAAACTTTTCAAGGTTTGTCAGCTCGGAAAGAACCTCGGTCATAATCCCCCTCCAAAATATTAATGGATAATAAGCATATAAACAATAATATTATTCAGGGTTTTTTTCAAGCGATAATATTTGTGCTATTTAAATAATAACAAACCGGGCGGCCGTCAATAATGACCGCAAATAATACGA
>JBFLYJ010000565.1:0-2199 GCA_040756635.1 Nitrospirota bacterium | reverse complement strand
GGCAAGCTCCAGAAAGTCTACAAACTGGTTGACCCTGCAGGCGAATCCGTGCCCGACTGGATGATACTGAAAAATCTCGCGCTGGTCATGGGCCACGAATTGGGAGTGCGGAACCTCCAGAGCATACAGGAAGAGATAAAGAAATTCTTACTCGAAAAGACACCTTCGGAGAAAAAGAATGCCTTCCATCCCGCCGAATGCAAAACAGGCGAGGCTGCAAGTGAGAGCTATCCATTTAAACTTGTAATCAGAGATGTCCTTCAACATTCAGGCAGCATGTCGACCAGCTCCAAATCCCTCGACCTCGTCATCTCAGAGGCGTTGCTTGAGATAAATGAAGAAGACGCCAAAAAGCGCGGCATCCTGAATAACAGCCATGTGAAGCTCGCTTCAATGCAGGGTTCCGTTTTTCTAAAGGCAAAATATTCCGACGCAGTTCCCGAAGGCACCGTCTTTGTTCCGGCGCATTTCCCGCATGCAAAGATACACGCACTTACACATATTCCTTCAAACGGCGAATGTCCCATCATTGCAGTGAATGTCGAATCGGTGAAGTAGGATTTTTTCTCAATCCGATATGCATTTATAATTTTCATTTGCCCGGAATTTGCTTCCGGTTTCTCATTCATCTCCGTCCCCCTGTTGCCGGTCATTAATCAATCGGCTGCCGCATCAAAACTCCCTGAAAATTAACAATAAATTCTCCTAAAGTTTTCCCCCTGAAATGACGATTAAAAATGCAATATAAATTATTTGGACATGTGCAGGAGAACAGTGAAATTTTTTATATTTTCTGTTGTTGGGCTTGAGACCGCTATTACTGAAGTTGACAATACAGACCGAATTGTTCTGGCTTTGTCAGGGCGATTCGGTTTTTATTATTCAGATAAAACAAAAACCATATAAAGGAGGTAAAAGATGTTAATAAAGAAAGCATCTCTTATATGTATTTTGATTGCTGCCACCGCGATGCTGCTCTCATTCTTTCAAAGCGACGCTCTGGCAGTAACAAGAACACTCACAATCGTAAAAATGGGATCAGGTACCGGAACCGTAACAAGTAACCCGGCCGGCATCAATTGTGATACCAGCAATACGGATTGTACCGAAGCATACGATAAAGGCACTTCTGTGCAATTGACCGCGGCGGCTGATGCAGACGCGTTATTTAAAGGATGGATCTACGGCGGGATAGTAGTAAGTAAAAATGCCACTTACACTACCAAGATGGGAGTAAATAAGACCGTTAAGGCAAAATTCGTAAAAACCTACAATGTGACTATTAACCCGGCTATCAGCGGCTCCCTGCTAAGAGGAGCTAAAGTCACCGCAACGGGAATAAACTGCGGAACTACAGACAATACGGTAAACGGCGGGACCGATTGCACAGGAACTTATGTTTCCGGGAAAACCATAACCTTAATTGTAACAACCGCCAGTGATACAAAATTTACCGGGTGGTCGGGTGACGTCAGCAAGACAAAAAGAACTATTGATGTAACCGTTACCGGTGACATGAATATCACGGCTTCGTTCGGCCCCAAAGCTGAGGGAATGCAGATCGCGGAGAAAGTCAGCGTAGTGGATACAAGCTCGGCTCCGGGCGGACAGGCCATGAAGCTTATGGGAGACTATTCGATGGCGGTTGATTTCCCCGCTGATTCGGATTACATGAACGATGAAACCCACGTCTTTGTAAACGAGAGGGCCGCGGATACCTTTTCGATAGTCAACGAAATTCTCTGCATGATAGGGCAGACGAAATATTCCGAGATGGTGAACAAAGGCAACTATAAGGCCCAGATAGACAAGACACTGTGCAGCAGCGATAGTGATGATCCGTCAAGCGCAGGCGAAGATTCCCAGAACCAGTCATCAGGCTCCACCATGCCGGAATACGAATTATGGACTATCAATTCTTCAAGGGCTGACGACAACTCGCCCCAGATTGTAAAAGTATGGATCCACGAAAGTGGAGACGATATGGACAAGGAACCCCCCAAGGCGATTTATGCAAAGACCATCATTACCGAGGAAGTCAGCGACACAAACCCCTACGGGATATTCTCCCTGAATTTCAAGATGTATCCTGAGATTAACGGAGTTGTCAATACGTCGACAACCCTGGGCAAGGGACTGCTGAAAACGGAAATAAATCCTCTTACAGGCAAAGTGCTTCTGAAATTTGCCGACGTAATG
>JBFLYJ010000564.1:0-2200 GCA_040756635.1 Nitrospirota bacterium | reverse complement strand
CTTTGACCGTTCAGGCAAAAGCGCGGCGGAATTGACATAAGACAGATGCAGCCGGGCCCTCGATATGTCCCACCTGGCGGGAATCGGCAGCTTCAGTATGAAATTACTCTGCGCTCCTTTGAGTTCGACAGTCGATACATCAGTTAATTTAGTGAGCGGAACCCTCAGTGTCTCCGCTGCTGTCAGATTTAACGAGGTCAGAATTAAAAGTGTCATAATCATGCACATGCCCGTGCACATCAGGCTCATCTTTCTTGTTTTTGTCCTGACCCAGGTTTTCGTCGCTTCCATAGCTCCTCCTCTTATTTTTCAGGAAATCAAAGAATTGTTTTAACAGACCGGCAAAATGGTTGGCCGTCCCTGTCACTCCCTTGGTAAACAAATATCCTATGCCCTTCCAAATGCCGGCGCTCCGCTCTCTCCGCCTCTCCCAGAACCGGTTGAATATCTCGCTGTCCCCATAGAGAAAGCCGATGATGTCAGATGCAGTATTGTCGTCCGTTGAGAGAAACTCGCAGCCGATAATCTGGTTATTATCGGCCGGCACCACCCTTGTTATTTTCATGCGGAATTTATATTCATTTCCGTAGCTGTCGGACACATCAATCAGGACATCATCTCCTGGGGAAAGGGCGAGGTGCCCGAAAGAGGTCAGCCCTATTCCGCTTTCCGAGATATCAAATACCTTTACATTGTGTCTTGTTCCCTTGAAAGGCACTGAGATCACCGCGGCCTTATCTACGGGTATCCTGTGTTTAGTCCTTATCTGGCGTTTTTCCCAGACTATCCCGAGACAGAGAAGCAGCATTATGAAATTGAATGTCACCCATATGAGGCAACCTATGATCCCGTGCTGCTGAAGGGGATTATTCTGCCACCGCCACAATGCCACCGGATAGGCGATTAAAGAGGCAAAAAACAGGAAATAAAAAGGTGAAGCCAGCGGGCTCGCAAAGTCAGAAGCGAGAGTCGTCCCCTTGGGAGTCACCAGAAATTTCGGAGAACGCGGCCTGAGTAAGGCCCTCGTAAGGACAGGCATGACAAAGAAACTCTGGACAGTTTCGTAGAGTTCCGAGACAAAGGTATGCCGCACCCTGCCGTAAAGATAGTCCGTCAGAATTACAGCGGAAACAAGATGGGGAATTGCGTACGTTATGACCTGCGAAATGGTGGCGTTATAAACATTCGCTCCGAAAAACAGATACGCCATCGGTGCTAGCATGAATATGACACGGGCATAGCCGAACAGCCAGTATATGCAGCTATTCAAATATCCGAGACGCTGGTAGAATTTCAGCCCCTTTTGAAACAGGGGGTTTTTCAGAAGGAGTATCTGGAGCATCCCTGTGGCCCAGCGTGTATGCTGCAGGATAAAATCTGAGAATGTCTCGGGCGCCAACCCGCAGATCATCGGCCTGTCCACGTATACGCTGTTGTATCCCTTCGCATGGAGCATTAATGAGGTCTCCGCATCCTCGGTAATCGTGTCTGTCGCAATGCCGCCTATCTCTTCAAGATATTTTCTCCGTATCACTGCGGCCGAACCGCAGAAAAAAGACGAGTTCCAGAAATCCAGTCCCTTCTGGATGGCCCCGAAGAAAAGTTCCCCTTCGGCAGGGAGTTCTCTGAAGGTGCCCAGGTTTTTCTCGATCGGGTCGGGATTAATGAAAAAATGAGGTGTCTGCACAAGAAAGAGCTTCTCGTCCTTCATGAAGTACACGACCGTGTTTATGAGCAGGTCCCTTGAGGGATTATGGTCGCAGTCAAGGATAAGGGTCAATTCTCCGTTCGTGTCGCTGGCAAGCGCATTGGTTATATTTCCCGCCTTGGCATGAAGGTTTTTTTCCCTCGTTATATAACCTATGTTTAGAAATGACGCCATCGCCTTCAGCTCTTCATGCCGGCGCCGTGCCTTTTCCGAGGCCGCGGGATCAGGACTGTTTCTCTTCTCTACCGTCCCGCCGTCATCAAGGATGTACACATTAAGCTTGTCTTTTGGATATTTCATATTTATACTGGCAGTGGCCGCGGTCAGAATAATCTCAGCCGGCTCATTATATGTCGGGATAAAAACATCAACTGTCGGCAGTGCGGGATCATCAAGGTCTGCTTTTATCAGTTTACGCTCGCATGGATGAATATTTACAAATACACCAAGCAGATATGTGAGTATCCCGTAACTTTCAGCGATATAGAGGGC
>JBFLYJ010000563.1:0-2216 GCA_040756635.1 Nitrospirota bacterium | reverse complement strand
AACTCGGAATACGATGAAATTGCTCCCCTTCCGGAAGATAACGAGCCGGACAGAATTGCGGACCCGCTGGAGCCTGTCAACCGGGTGGTATTTCATTTTAACGACAAACTTTATTTCTGGGTGTTGAAACCGGTAGCAAAGGGTTATTCCGTTGTCGTTCCGGAAGATATACGGATTTCAGTGCGGAACTTCTTTGTAAATCTGTCCGCGCCTGTGAGGATAGTAAATAACCTCTTGCAGTTTAAAATTGAAGGGGCGGGTACCGAGCTGCTTCGTTTCGGAGTCAATTCAACAATGGGTATGCTGGGGCTCTATGATGTTGCGAGAATTGAGATGGGTATAAGTATCCGTGATGAAGATTTTGGTCAGACACTGGGTGTATGGGGACTGGGGCCAGGCATATTCCTCAACTGGCCTTTTATCGGGCCTTCCAGTCTTCGAGATGCGATAGGTTATGCGGGAGATTATTTTCTTGAACCTCTAAACTACCTTGACCCGGCAATAAGTCGAATGGCAATAGAAGCAGGCAATGGAATTAACGGGCTTTCTCTTTCTCTCGGTGATTATGAAGGCATTAAGAAAGATGCTCTTGACCCTTATAATGCATTTAAAGACATTTATTATCAATACAGAAAGAGCAAGATCGAAAGATAGGTTTTTTCGAAACATTAAGGGAAAGTTCTGAAACGTCTATTTGATTGGAATTCTTATTTCTTCCTGTACAAATGCAGAGGTAAGGCATATCGACTTGTTTTTCAGGATAATGATTTCTTTGTTCTTCTGCAGTTTATCAATGACCCTCGTAACGCTTTCACGAGTCAGGCCAGTCATGTTTGATATGTCCTGGTGAGTGAGCTTTATGTTTAAAACGGTCCCCTCCGGTGTCTTTTCTCCATAGTCATCAACTAACATCAGAAGCAGCATTTTTGTGCGGTGAAGGGCATTGTTGAAGTTCAGCAACTGAATAGTGTCCCAGCATCTCCTGAGCCTCGAACATAGAATTTTCAATAAATTGCTTGTGACTTTATTGTTGAGAAAAATTATTGAGAAGAAATCTTTCCTGGAAATAATGGCGATGAGCGAGTCTTCCGTAGCGATGACTGAGGCAGGGGCGGTTTTACCGTCAATCATGGACATTTCCCCGAAAAAACTTCCGGTTTTGTGCATCGCGAGAATTATCTCTTTACCGTCTTCCGTTGTTCGGACGGCTTTGACCTTCCCGTATAATATTATGTACATGTATTCGCTTGTGTCTTCTTCATACAGAATGGTTTCACTCTTCTTGAACTGCTTGACCACCATCTTGTTGATGACCTGCTCCATTTCCTGGTCAGTCAATGAAGCAAAGATCTCGGTCTTTTTCAGGAAATTATTTTTAGATTGGTCGTTCATCGCACTATATGTAACTTAATATATTAAAAAACATGAAGCAGGAGCATTGATGCAGTCGGCATTAACTACTAAATAGAGATTATTTCCCATCGTCCGCAAACTGCCAATGCATTGTTGAAGTTACCTGAAATCCTCATAAAAACATCATAACACAACTGCGGGAGAAATCACAGGTTGGGTTAAAAGTTAATAATTCCAGGTGCTGACACTGAAAATACCATGAACACCTTAACTGCGGTTAGCTAGTATATATCACAATATTGGCATTTAAGGTTCTTTCTAAAAAAGACGTTAAATATATTGTGAATTAATAATATGTTTAGGGTAGGCACCTTTGATTAGAAGTATATAAAAACGTTTTAAAATGACAATATACTCTTAATCAGCAATAACCTATGTTGATAATTTCATTAATAACAATACTACTTACGATCAGCCTGGCCCTGACATTTGTTTTTAAAAGGCATAAGGGTGTGGCTAATATTATTCTTTGTATTAGTCTGTTTTCGACCGCCTCGACGATATTATTTGACCTGCTGAGCATGCTGCAGCCCGATCACATGGGCGAACTGAAAAGAATAGTATTTATCAGCGAAGCTGTTATGGTGACTTCATGGCTCTTTTTCAGTATAAGTTTCGCCAGGAGCGACTATTGGCTGACCGCCGGACGATTATCAAAATATTTATTATGGCTGTCTCCTATAATTCTAATTTATGCGGTGGTCGTCCCTATGGATGCTTTTTTCAGTTCGATCGGATTTGAAAATGAAAAAGTACTTTCCATCGGGAACGCCGGATACTTTTTTAAATTAGCTCTTCTATCA
>JBFLYJ010000562.1:0-2227 GCA_040756635.1 Nitrospirota bacterium | reverse complement strand
CTGGGCAGGGGAAGCAGGTTTTGCCGAGAACAGGAGTCTCCCGCTGACCGGGATTTATTTTATCCGTCACGGCAGTGACAACAGGGCGATAGAGGTCAATCCCGGGGAAGCGATGAAAAGGCTCATGCCTGTGATATCCATGCCATTGTATGACAGGGAGGCTGTATCAGGGATGCTTTCCTTTTGCGAAGATATTGTCTCACATGTCCCTGCATACGAATTGTATTTTAAGCCTGACGGTGAGCTATTTGATTTCCTTGAAAAAACCATTTCAGCATAGGCAGCACATAGGAGAGAGCGGGATTTTTGCAGCCACCGGTCAAAATACCGGGACACTGCAGCTTATCGAGGAAATATTATCGGGCGGTTCATTGCTGCGCATCAGGGTAACCGGCAGGAGCATGACGCCTTTATTGCAAGGCAGGGAATTCCTGACCTTAAGGCAGGTTGCCTGTTCTGCCCTGAAGAAAGGCGATCTGATATTATTCAGCAGTAACGGGCGCCTCATTCTTCACCGAATAATCTGCAAATTCAGATCAGGAGATGGATCGGTTATTCTCAGGACCCAGGGAGACGCAATGACATCGGACGATGGACCCGTCCATCAGGAAAAAGTCCTTGGCAAGGTTATACTGATAGAGAAAAGCTGTTCAAAGGGACGGGTAATAATATCGGATATGGAGTCCGCAGGCTGGGTAATTCTAAATTCTTTAATAGCTACTGCAATCCCGATCAGGATGAGGATGCGGCGAATTCTTCTCAATATATTTATGCATATCCCGTTGCTTCAGACAGGAAACAGATAATTATACCTGACTCATTGGACCAGGGGTGAATGCTCCATGATCGACCTTCATTGCCATATATTGCCTGCCATTGACGACGGCCCCCCGGACATCGGGACCAGCTCCAAAATGCTCGAAATGGCTGCCGGAGACGGCATTACACATTTAGTGGCCACCCCGCACTTTTACTGCGACGGGACGATATCAGAAGAGGATATAAACGAAAAGCTCATATTGCTGACGGAAGAAGCAAAATTGCGCGGTACAGGGATAAAACTCTTCAGCGGTGCTGATATAAGACTGAATTATGGATTGATCAGGGCAATCGGGAGCAGCAGTATCCCAACAATAAACGGTTCCAGATATTTTCTGCTTGAGCTGCCTGAACCGATCCCACCGAATACGGACAATTTCCTTTTTATGGCAGGGATGAAAGGACTCGTACCTGTGATTACACATCCTGAACGGAGCTACAGTCTTCTTTCATCACCGGACAAAGTTGATTCCCTGAGGAGTGCCGGGGCCCTGTTTCAGCTTACAGCCATGAGCATTACCGGAGATTTGGGAGCAGCAATACAGGAATTCTCATATCTGCTTCTCAGGAGAGGCATGGTTGAGTTTATAGCATCAGATGCACACAATACAGACAGCAGGCCCCCTTTGCTTTCAAAAGCTTTCAGGAGGATTTCCGGCCTTTTCGGCAGCAAAACTGCAAGCAGGATCTTTATGGAAAACCCATCGGCAGTGCTCGAAAACAGGCAGATTCTGTGAGGTCCGATGCTGTGCAGTTTATGTGACTATACCAACAGGATGTTTCTTTGATATTTGATCTTCTGCCTTTGTATGATTTATATTAGTTCAGTGCATGAACGCTCCGGTTTTTTCATGCCGCGTTATGGCACATGCCATGAAGTGGCGGTAGCTTGCCCGCTTATTGTTCAAATTACCGGGTCTGAAGAAATTCACTGAAAGCAGTCCGGTCAACCTAAACAGATCATTTTGCCCTCAACCCCAAACCCTGGACCAATAAAATAATGGATGAACCCCAGTTCAAGGCGCTCTGCGAATTGGCAAAAGACGGGACCCTTTCGCAGCGCGACCTGTCAAAAAAAATGGGCCTTAGTCTCGGGAGGGTGAACTACCTTGTTAACGCACTCCTCGACAAGGGGTATGTCAAGGCGGAACGCTTCAAGAATTCAAAAAATAAAATCGCTTACATGTACATTCTCACCCCGAAGGGCATGAGCACAAAACTGACTCAGACATACCATTTCCTGCATTTAAAGACCCATGAGTTTGAAAGACTCAGGCTGGAAATAAAAATGCTGGAAGAAGAAACCGGTAACGGGGGCTTTAAAGCACCGCGCCATGAGTAACTCAGTTCCGTACGTTAAGGTCCTGGAATCCCGCATCCATATGGCCGACATCCCTGCCATAACATC
>JBFLYJ010000561.1:0-2236 GCA_040756635.1 Nitrospirota bacterium | reverse complement strand
TACAACCAAGATCAGCAACGGTGACCAGTGGCCTTATGACAATACATATGAACAGCCACAGGACGCTGCAAGCGTACAGTACGTTTCGTACAATTTCGACACAAGCCTGATGGTTCTGAACTTCGACGGAACACCTGTGCTGGCAACCGATGCTTACCAGTGGGGCATCATGAGCGGACCGCTCTTTGAGCCTACTGTAGACAACCTTGCCATGCTTGCCTGCGACTGGGATCCCAGCCAGATCTGCGGATGGAAGGCATGGAACACCCTCCCCGTATATTACACGTGGGAAACCGGCTCAAACGACTGGAACAAATTTACTGCCCTGGTCGATCCGGACGACAGCTCGATCCTGAAGTTCGATCCTCCCATGCAGGTGTCTTATGTTCATACATGGGATGATCTCTCTACATCGACGTTCAACCTCGAATACAGCGGCTTTGGCAATCTCTGGGGCATCCCCGGCAAATGCATAGACTGGGATTCGGGAGCTGAAGTAGAATGCGGGCCCGAAACGCGCTGGATTCCGCAATTCTCACTCACGGCAGGATCTGAAGTAACAGATGTAGCCGACGGAGTTACAAAGTACTATGTAAAACCGCTGGAGATGGAGCAGAGGATGCAGGAAGTGGATATCACTAATTGCGCCGACCTCTCCACAACAACCTATTCTCTTCCAAACATGAGCGAATGGGTCGATCCGGACATCGGGCCGGAGCCTAACGTCTCTGGCGCACCTGCAGTTATTGGCGGAGTAGTTCAGTAAAAGTTTGCAAGATGTGTGCTAACAAAAAGGGCGGGTTTTAACCCGCCCTTTTTTGTTATTTAAAAAGAGTCCCGTCTATGACATATTCTTTCTTATAATCTCGGCAAGCTCTTCAGCCATCGTTGTAATATTGTCCATATTATCCCCTTCGATCATCACCCTTATTTTAGGCTCTGTCCCGGAAGGTCTGACAAGTATCCTGCCGTTTTCGAGTCTCTTCTCAGCCTTTTTTATAGCGCTGACGATTGAGGGGAAATCATCCATATCTTTTGTTTTACGGACAGGCACGTTTATAAGAATCTGGGGATAAATAGGAATAACTGAGGCGAGTTCGGAAAGGGTTTTCCCTCTCCTGCACATTACCGACAGCACCTGGAGCGCCGTAATCGGGCCGTCGCCCGTTGTATTATTATCCAGAAAGATGACGTGCCCTGACTGCTCCCCGCCTAAATTGCAGCCCCGCTTAATCATCTCTTCAACGACATACCTGTCTCCAACTTTTGCCCTGACAACCTTTATCCCCGCCCTTTTTAAATATATCTCAAACCCTATATTGCTCATAACGGTGGCGACAACCGTGCCTGCCTTTAAATTGCCTTCTTTCTTCATGTCCGTTGCACATATCGCCATGATCTTGTCGCCGTCTATTATCTCGGCGTTTTCATCACAGAGTATGGTTCTGTCCGCATCCCCGTCATGGGCAATCCCGATATTCGCTTTATGTTCAAGCACGGCCTTCTGCAGGAATTCGGTGTGAGTTGCGCCGCAGTTTGCGTTGATATTGATCCCGTTGGGCTTATCGTTAATTGCGATTACATCCGCACCTAATTCCGTAAGTACGGTCGGGGTAATTTTATATGCGGAGCCGTTACTGCAGTCAACCACGATTTTCAGGCCTTCAAGTGTCATGCCTTTGGGAAAAGTAGATTTAACAAATTCGATATACCTTCCGGTTGCGTCATCCACCCTCTTGGCCTTGCCGATCTCCGCTCCTTCAGGCCTGATCTTTTCAAGAGTTTTGGAGAACATGGCGTTTTCAATCTCTTCTTCAACGCTGTCGGGGAGCTTGAATCCGTCGGAAGAGAAGAACTTTATCCCGTTGTCGTCATAAGGATTATGGGATGCTGAGATAACGATACCTGCATCGACTCTCATGCTCCTTGTAACAAATGCGATGCCGGGCGTAGGCATGGGGCCTACAAGAACTACGTTCATGCCCATGGAGCAGATACCGGAGGTAAGAGCGCTCTCAAGCATATAACCTGAGAGCCTTGTATCCTTGCCGATAAGTATTTTATTGCGGCCATGTTTCTTCTTGAGCACATAAGCGGCCGCCCTTCCGACCTCAAAAGCTATCTCCCCTGTCATCGGGAAATGATTGGCCTTGCCCCTTATGCCGTCAGTCCCGAAAAGCTTCTTCCCTTTTTTGCCGTTTGTCATGAATTGCTCCTCGCTGTTTTTATCATATGA
>JBFLYJ010000560.1:0-2239 GCA_040756635.1 Nitrospirota bacterium | reverse complement strand
ACCATGGGCTCCCTGAAAAGCGTCCAGGTGTTTGTACTTGGTGAGGTGCGAAGACCCGGCAGTTATGTGCTGGACTCATTCGCCACCATCACAAGTGCGCTCCTCGCCGCGGGAGGACCTACAGAAATAGGGTCTCTGAGAAGTATAAAACTGAATAGAAAAAATATGACCGCTGTGGAAATGGACTTTTACGATTTTCTCCTGAAGGGAGACAAGTCACAGGACAATACACTGCAGTCAGGAGATGTGATATTTATCGGTACGGCGGGCCCTCTCGTCGGCATTGCCGGGAATGTAAAAAGGCCCGCTATTTATGAACTGAAGAAAGACAATGATCTTTTGAGCCTGTTTAATATGTCCGGAGGACTCATCCCCAGCGCCTATACCCAGCAGATACAGGTGGAGCGTATACAAAAGAATGACAGACAGGTCATCATCGACTTTGACGATAAACACATGGCCGGATCAGGAGACTTCAAGCTGCAGGACGGGGACCTGGTAAAGGTATTTTCCATCGTCGACAAAGATGTTAACGCGGTCTATCTTGCCGGCAATGTGAAGCGCCCCGGGAAATATGAATACAAACCCGGGATGACGGTAAGAGATCTGATCAGTGATACCTCGGACCTTCTGAAAGACACCTATTTCGACTACGCGCTGATAAAAAGACTCGTCCCTCCCGGACTTGAAACACAGCTGATACCCTTCCACCCGGGCAGGCTTTTGCTCCAGGGCGATAATACAAACAACGTAGCCCTGGAACCACAGGACTCGGTTTATGTCTTTTCCACATGGTTGTTCCGGGACAAGCCGACAGTAGCGATCGAGGGTGAGGTCAGGAACAAGGGGACATATGATCTTCTATTGGACTATAAGGTGAAAAATGCCATTATGGACGCAGGCGGACTTTCCAAGGACGCCAGTCTTGATAAAGGCGAGCTGTTCCGTGTCAGTCAGAACGGGGACATTGCCCAGATATATTTCAATGTCGGCCTTGCCATGGTTGAAGACAATGAAGAAAACCTGCCTTTACAGGACAGAGACAGAATCGTCATCCACTCGATCTGGGAAGACAGGAGCAGACAGGTGGTCTCCATTGATGGCGATGTAAGAAGTCCCGGGAAATATCCGCTTGCGATGGATATGAAAATCAGCGACCTGATATTCTCAGCGGGGAATGTGAATGAATCCGCGTACCTCGATGAGGCCGAGGTTTCTTCTTTTAACGTTGAAAACGGGAAAAGCGTAAGGACCGATTACAGGAAAATAAACCTAGGGTCGGCCCTGAAAAATGACCCGGATCATAACCTGCTCCTGAAACCTTACGACCGGGTATTTGTCAAACGTATTCCGGGATGGAAAGACGAACGGTTTGTCGATGTGTCAGGCGAGGTCACCTTCCCGGGCAGGTATATCATAAAAAAGGGGGAAACCCTGTCCGCGGTCCTCGAAAGGGCCGGCGGTTATACGGACAACGCATATTTGAGGGGAGCGGTATTTACCAGGGAAAGTGTCAGAAAGATGCAGCAGAAGAGTCTTGATGAGATGATATTAAGGCTTGAGAGTGAACTCCTTTCCAAAGGCTCCTCTCAGCTTTCTGAAGCATTGTCCGGTGAAGAAATAGGTGCTAAAAAAGCGGAATTGCAGAACAGGCAGAAATTCATCGATTCGCTGAAAAATTTTAAGGCCACCGGCAGAATGACAATACGCCTTGCCCATCTCAGGTTACTCAAGGGCAGCAAATATGACGTAGAGCTGGAAAACGGAGACATTATTCATGTCCCGGTACAAAGTAGTGTGATAAATGTAGTCGGAGCGGTAATGTCCCAGGGAAGTTTCCTGTATGCCGGGCAGCTGGATCATAAAGATTACGTAGAGATGGCCGGGGGATACACTAGATTTGCGGACAGGGACAATGTATACGTGCTCAAGGTCGACGGCTCGGCGAGAAAGTTGTACACCGGCATTATTAACTGGAACAACACAAAAGGCAGGTGGGAGACAGGGGCGTTCGGAGAAAAGGAACAAGTCATAGAGGCCGGCGACACGATTGTGGTCCCCGAGATACTGGAACACATAGCCTGGCTGAGGGAGACGAAAGACCTGACCCAGATCCTTTATCAGATTGCGGTCACCGCAGGCGTCGCTGTCGTTCTCTTTTGAGGCAGCGATCTCCTTGAGATTTTCGGAGCACCTAAAACTGCTCATTGACAAAAAAAGGAAAATGATTTATAGATAA
>JBFLYJ010000056.1:0-11687 GCA_040756635.1 Nitrospirota bacterium | reverse complement strand
TCCCGGTCTTTTAATATCAGGGGTCCTTACCTTTGTAATATCAGGGCAGGTCGCGTACGCGGATATAACGAGGGTGCCCGGGGATTTCACTGTTTCGCTCTTTCCTGAGGCGTCCCTCACCTGAGCCGCCATCGACAGGCTGTCCTTTCCACCGTCTATCGCGATGCCGAGGCTGATCAAAATGTCGCTGAGAGCGACCGCAGCATCATAGAGTTTCGCTCCTTCGCCAGGCAGTTTAGCGGCCCACATCCAGTTGCCGGAACACTTTATGTCCTCAAGGGAGCTGATCTTTGCCCAGACCATATTGGTTAATGCCTCGCCGACACACAAACGGGCCATGGCAGCCGGGTCTATCAATGTCTTTACCGGCTGCTCCCCTATCGAGATGGCCGCTCCAGTTAGTCCGAAATGGCTCTGAGCGATCACCGCCACGTCAGACACCGTAAGCTGCAAGGGCCCGGAACACTGCTGTCGTGCGATCAGTCCGGTGACGCTCCTGTCGACCTTGTTGGTGAGAAACCGTTTGGACCCTACCGAGAGTAAACGCAGCACTCTGTCAAGCGAGTCTCTTAATGTTGTCCCTTCCGGTAATTTTAACGGCTCCGGCTTGAGACCGACACGATCAAGATGAAAGGTCTTCTGCGGCATGTCTCCCAGAATTTTATCAAGATCAAGGTTCACGGGTGTGCTGCCGTCCGCTTCGTCATAAAGAACGGCATATCCGTCACCAGAAATTTCACCGATCACCGCGCAGGGCACCTTCTCTCGCAGGCACATTTTTTTGAATATATCGATATGTTCTTTTCTCAGAAGCAGGGCGTTCTGCTCCTGGTATTCGGCACCCCATATTTCAAGCACCGAAAGCGTGTTGTCGCCAAGCTGTATCTTCCTGACCTCGATCTTTGCTCCGGCCGGATAAATGATTTCTTTAACGACGTTGCAGTTTCCCCCGGCCCCCTGATCGTGTATGCTGACAACTGGGTTAGCGTTTTTCATTTCAACGCATGCGCGCAGGACCCTGTTCATCTTCTGCTCCATCTCGGCGTCACCGCGCTGCACTGCGTTAAAGTCCAGCTCCGCGACGTTTTCGCCCTGGATCATGCTTGAGGCCGCGCCGCCGCCGATGCCTATTCTGTAAGCGGGGCCGCCGACCTTTACCACCAGCATCTCTTTTTCCGGTTCCCCCTTCTTTATATGTTCCGCGTCCATCTGTCCTACACCGCCGGTAAACATGATCGGCTTGAGCCATTCATAACGCTCCCCTTCAGGCAGCCTCATCCCGAATGATCGCGTGTATCCCTGTATCACCGGCTCTCCGAACTTGTTGCCGTAATCAGACGCCCCGTTGCTTGCCTGTATCTCTATATCGAGGGGGGAAGCGAGGTTGGGAGGATATGTGAATGATTTGTCTTCCCACGGCAGCTCATAACCGGGGACATGAAGGTTCCCGACACAATAGGCCGCGGTGCCCGCTATAACAAGCCCGCCCCTGCCGGTGGCCTGTACGTCTCTTATCCTGCCGCCCGTGCCGGTTTCAGCGCCTGGAAACGGGGCCACCCCGCTGGGGAAATTATGGGTCTCAGCGGTAAATATAACATCATATTTCCGAAACTCTTTTTTAAAAGCCGCCGGTGCGAGAGGTGTCTCGGGCATGATGGTGGTAATCTCAGGTCCTTTAATCGAACTGGAATTGTCCTTAAACGCTATGACGCTGTTGGAAGGGTTTGCCTTCAGCGGTTTCTGTATTATCTTGATCAGGTCTTCAGGCACTTCCATGCCATCCACTATCAGCCTGCCCTTGAAAAACCAGTGGCGCGAGTGTTCGCTGTTTGACTGGCTCAGGTCAAAGCATTCGACATCGGTAGGGTTCCTGCCGATGTCATTCACAAAAAGATTGTAATAATAATCAATGTCCCAGGCATCCAGGCCGAGCCCCATCGACTTATTGATCTTCTCCAGTGCCGGTTTCCCTTCCTCTATAAGGCGTATTTCAAACGCCTGTTCGGGTTTAAGCCCAGTCTCAAAAGTTGTAAGCGGTTCCGGATAATGGCATTCCGTCATCCGGTCATAAAACAGAGATGAATGCTGCGTAACGAGTGCGGAGTAAAATTCGGCCGATCGTTTCCCGCCTGATGCATCGCTTTCACCAAAAACGAATCTGTACCTTCGGGAGCGTTCGATCCGTGATATTTTTTTCAGGCCGCATGCATGGCATACGGACACAGCGTTCGCGGACCATGCAGTCGTGAAGTTCATGCGTGGACCGACTTCGAAAATGGTCCCTGCAGAGATATCCGTTAAAAAACTTTTCTCAGAGAAATTTTCCGGCTCAAAAGTTTCGGACAACAGCCATCGCAGGATGACCATTTCCTCCTGCTCCAGGGGGCTGAGGGTCATTATATTAAAGCAGTATTCAGTCTCGATATCTCTGACCGATGACGAAATCCTCTGCTTTACCTTTGAAAGCAGGTTGTCTCTCCGTGCTCCTGATAAGGCAGGTGCTCTGTAAAGGTGCATCAAGGCCATTTATTTCTCCATGGGGAAAGGTTTAGCAGTCGCTATTGTATCATTTTTAAAAAAGCCGTGTCATTAACGATAAAAGGCAAGGGAAAAGGCTATGAACAGCAAAGTCATTTTGATGCGTGTGCTCTATAAATGGCCTTTTTCGTTACATGTCTTTGTCTTTTTGTTGCTCTTTTTCTGCTCCATTCCCGCTAAAGTTCCTCTCAAATGTGCCGATATCTAACTTATGAAAGCAGAACCTAGAAAGAAGGTGAAAATGTATAACTACATGGTGCTGAATGTGTCGAAAAAGAAACTGTTCAGGGACTTTTTAGCGTACTACAAGCGGAACCCGGAGGATGAACTTTATTATGTTTCTATCAATAATCCGAAGCTGCTGCAATATCTGGAGGAGTTTATAGAAAGAAGAATGAATTAGGATTATATATCCGTATTACCCGGTTATGTCCTTTATGGCCTCGGCAGTGATCCTGCTGAGGCTTTTTAGTTCCTCGATTGAGATGCTCAACGGCGGCATCAGGACGATAACGTTCCCAAGGGGTCTTATAATAAGGCCATTTTCTCTTGCCGCATGACAGACCCGCCAGCCGATTTTATCTTCAAGCTGATACGGCTCACCGGTTTTTTTGTCCTTTACAAGCTCGATCCCGGCCATGAAACCGCTTTGTCTGATATCCCCGACATGTTTTAATACTGACATCTTAGACAGTTCCTTTTTCAGCAGGTCTATTTTCCTGCCGAGCCTTTGCAGGGTTTTTTCCTTTTTGAATAAATTCAGGTTGGCTATGGCGGCTGCGCACGCAAGCTGGTTGCCAGTATATGTATGACCGTGAAAGAAGGTCTTCAGGTCCCTGTATTCGCCGAGGAACGCGCTGTATATTTCTTCTGTTGTAACAGTAGCCGCAAGGGGGAGGTACCCACCGGTTATCCCCTTTGCGAGGCAAAGTATGTCGGGACTCACGTCTTCGTGCTGACAGGCAAACATCTTCCCTGTGCGTCCGAATCCGGTCGCCACTTCATCCGCGATCATAAGAATGCCGTAACTCTTGCACAGCTTTTTAATCCCTTTCAAATATCCCGGGGGAGAGGTTATCATCCCGCCCGCCCCCTGCATGAGCGGTTCAATAATCAGTGCGGCTGTTTCATGATTATGTTTCTTTATTATCTTTTCCGCTTCCTTCAGACAATAAAGTCTGCATGACTGAAGCTTTTTCCCGAACTCGCAGCGGTAACAATGCGGAGAGGGTATTTTATATGACCTGAAAAGCATGGGGGAGAATATTTCATGAAACAGATCGATGCCTCCGACACTCACCGCGCCTATGGTATCTCCATGGTACGCGTTTTTAAGGGACACGAATTTCGTTTTGTTTTTCTTTCCCTTGTGCTGCCAGTATTGAAAGGCCATCTTGAGCCCTATTTCTACGGACGTTGATCCGTTGTCGGAATAAAAGACCCTCGAAAGACCTTTCGGCACTATTTTAACCAGCATACCGGCAAGCTCAGCCGCGGGCGGATGGGTCAATCCGAGAAGGGTGGAGTGGCTGAGCCTGTCAATCTGACCTTTTACGGCATCATCTATTTCTTTTTTATTGTGGCCGTGTACCGTTACCCATAGGGAAGATACCCCGTCAATGTACCACTTCCCATAGATGTCTTTAAGAAAAGAACCCCGCCCTTCAGCAATAATCAAAGGGCTTTCTTCCGTCCACTCCTTCATCTGTGTGAAAGGGTGCCAGAGATGGTCTTTGTCCAGCTTTTCAATATATCTTTTATAGGCCCGGATGTTCATATTCTTATTCCGCAACTAAAATTACCATCGAAAAAATAAAATGTCAAAGAGACGTACGATATTCATCAAATCTTCATCAATATCTTATATAAAAATTAATGTATGTTATATTATAAGTTTACAAGGTACCGTAACCAAGGTATAATTTAGAAAATGAAGAAAATAACTATAGTTATAGTGATAGCCATTGCCCTGGTTTCAGGTTATGTAATAGGCAGCAAAACCGATCTGTTTTCATTAAGACCTGCCTCTCCTCCGTATATGTATAATTTCCAGCTGCCAAAAGAGCTCTCAGGAGAAAATGCGGCCTTCTCGGGTGTTGCCAATGTTATCAGCCCTGTTGTTGCCAATATTTCCACCTCAAAGACAGTTGCGCGCAAAGACATGTCTCAGAATCCCCACTCATTCGACGGTCCTTTCCAGGATTTTTTTGAGTCTTTTGACATACCGAAAAAGTGGAAGGAGCAGAGCCTGGGCTCCGGGGTCGTGGTATCTTCCGACGGATACATAATTACTAATAATCATGTCGTCGAAAAATCGGATGAAATAAAGGTGACACTCTTTGACCAGCAGAACTATAAAGGGAAGATAATCGGGACAGACCCGAAGACCGACCTGGCGGTAATAAAAATATCCGCGACAAACCTCCCTGCGATCAAATGGGGTGATTCCGACAAGCTGCAGGTCGGTGAATTCGTGCTTGCGTTCGGCAATCCCTACAGTTTGGGCCATACAGTCACGATGGGCATAGTCAGCGCGCTCGGCAGGGCCAATGTCGGGATAGCGGATTACGAAGATTTCATACAGACGGACGCAGCCATAAATCCGGGGAATTCAGGAGGGCCTCTTGTGAATATCAAGGGAGAGCTTGTCGGGATTAACACCGCCATCTTTTCCAGAACCGGGGGGTATCAGGGGATAGGATTCGCGGTGCCGAGTAATATGGCGAAGTCCGTCATGACTCAGCTCATGAACGAGGGCAAGGTAACGCGCGGGTGGCTGGGCATAACGATACAGAACCTGACGCCCGAACTCGCCAGGGAATTCGACCTGAAAAAATTGACCGGCGCCCTTGTTACAGATGTATTTAAGAACAGTCCTGCCGCAAAGGCCGGGATCAGGAGGGGAGACGTGATTCTTGAGATCAGCGGCAAGGAGATAAGGAACGTCGAGACCCTGAGAAACGTAGTGGCCCAGAGCAAAGTCGGAAGCACTATAAAACTTGAGGTCCTGCGTGACGGTAAAAATTTCTCGAAAAACGTGGGCGTAACTGAGTATCCGCAGGAAATGGCCCATGCCGACAGGGAAGAGACCCTGGATGATACTTATGCAAAAAATAAGGCCCTCGCGGGAATGAGCGTAACGGATCTTACCCGGGACATTGCCAAACAGCTCGGTCTTTCGAAAAACGACAAGGGCGTTGTAATAGTAAAAGTAGATCCATTGAGCGCGGCTGATGAAGCCGGACTGAAAAAGGGCGACCTGATACAGGAAGTCAACAAGAAGAGGATCAGGGACCTGAATGATTTCAACAAGATGCTCCCTGGAATAAGGGACGGCGATACGGTTTTACTCTTCATCAACAGAAGTGGAAACAAGTTTTATATTACCTTGAAAACCTTTTCATAAAGAAAAAGAGGAGACAGAAATGTTATACCGCATTATTTTTTTCCTCGTATTCCTGGCGGGCGGATTCGCTATAGGAATAAGGGAGGGCCTGAATTATCAGGGCGCACTGTGGGGTGCGGGGGTCGGCATTATCGCATTGGCCCTGGAATACATTTTGACGATGGTCGGTTTCGGCATTGTGCTTGGGGGACTGGCCGGATTATCGATCGGACTTTTGTTTGCCAAATTGATCTACATGCCGTTAAAGACAATTTTCACGAGCATGGACGGCACCTATATCGGAGTGATCTTTAATACCGTGTTCGGCTACAGCGGCCTGCTCCTGGGTCTGCGGGCAGGAAAGGACTTTACCCTGTCGAGCATTGTGAAGGCATTCAAAAGCAGGGTGGAAGAGGGATATTCCAAGGTCATCGACACGAGCGTCATTATAGACGGCAGGATAGTGGATGTCTGTGAAGCGGGCTTTATCGAGGGGACTTTCATTATCCCCCAGTTTATCCTGCAGGAACTCCAGCATATCGCGGATTCAGCCGACTCCCTGCGAAGGGCCCGCGGCAGACGCGGCCTTGATATTCTGCACAAGATCCAGAAGATGAACAATATAACGGTGAAGATCGTCGATGAAGACTTCCCGAAAATAAAAGAAGTGGATGCCAAACTTGTGGCACTGGCGAGGATGCTCGGTGCAAAGATAATTACTAACGACTTTAATCTTAATAAAGTCGCGGAGCTCCAGGGTGTCACGGTCCTCAACCTTAATGAACTTGCCAATGCGCTTAAACCTGTTGTGCTGCCCGGTGAATCGATGAATATCTTTATATCAAAAGAAGGCAAAGAATCCAACCAGGGAGTCGGTTATCTTGATGACGGTACGATGGTTGTCGTAGATAACGCAAGAAAGAAGATAAATCAGCAGATGGATGTGTCCGTCACCAGCGTGCTGCAGACAACCGCAGGGAGAATGATTTTTGCGAAGCTCAAGGAAGACGCGGACAGGGAAGAACGTCAGATGGCCCGGCATTAATGGACGCAAAGATAACCGCGATAGTGCCTTCTGCAGGGCTGGGCAGGAGATTTGACCCCGCCCGGAGAAAGACATTTGTCAGCATAAACGGCGTACCTCTTCTTGTTTATACATTGAAACGTCTGCACAGGGAAGGCCTGATAGTGGAAATAATCCCGGTCATCAGGCAGGAAGACACCGTCAGTTTCAAAGAAATGCTAAAGGAACACCGGCTGGACAAGATCAAGCGCGTAGCGCCGGGAGGGCCGGAAAGGCAGGACTCCATTTATAATGCCCTGAAACTCCTTGAAGAGGACGGGACGGGAATTAACAGTAAAGGTTATGTCCTGATACACGATGGCGTCAGGCCATATATCTCTGAGGGCATAGTTGATAAACTCGTCAAAGAAATAAAAGGCGTTGACGGCGTGATACCCGGTGTCCCGTTAAAGGACACCATTAAGGAAATCGACGAGGGAAGGATAGTAGTATCCACGCTGGACCGGGACAGACTGAGTGCCGTACAGACCCCGCAGTTTTTTTCTTTCAGCGCGCTCAAAAAGGCCTATGACAAGGCCTATAAAGACGGCTTTTACGCGACAGACGATGCGGGCCTTATAGAGAGAACAGGCGGGCGGATCAGGATTATCGAGGGCAGTCCTTTTAATATAAAGGTCACAACACCTGAGGACCTTAGGCTTGTCGAATTTCTACTGGCAGAAAATACATAGGTAAATAAGGAGCAATCATGACGGCCAGTTTATATATAGACCGTAACGTTGCATAAATCAGGCAAGCGGCCTCGCCGTAATACCTTTACAATGCGATCGGATATTGGAAGTAAACTTTGACTGCAAGACTTAACATCCGGAGGAATCCAGAAAAACACCATTTAGGCTTTTATGGGTTTCTCCAAGGTATCGCAGGTAAAGCTTTTCCGTCAAGTCCGCTTGCCCGGTATCTACAATTTAATGCAACTGAAAGGTAAAATATCTTGAAAAGGAACTGATATGATACGAATAGGTTCAGGATATGATTCGCACAGGCTGGTTGAGGGGAGGAAGCTCATTATCGGAGGAGTGGACATCCCCTTTGAAAAGGGACTCATGGGACATTCCGACGCTGATGTGCTCTGTCACGCGGTCATCGACGCGGTATTGGGGGCCCTGGGTGCGGGCGATATCGGGACAATCTTCCCGGACACGGACGCGAAATGGAAAGACGCATCGAGCATCACCCTGCTTTCAAAGATCGTAGAGCTTGTGAAACAGCGGGGTTTTGAGATTTTATGGATCGACTCGACCGTTATTGCGGAAAAACCAAAACTCGGACCGTATATGGAGATGATGAAGAAAAACATTTCAGTCGCCGGAATCCCGTCAGGCGCGATCAACATAAAGGCCAAGACCAATGAAGGGATGGGATTTATAGGAAAGGGCGAGGGAATAGCCGCGCAGGCCGTATGTCTTCTGAGGTCCGCATAGTCCTCTTTGACGATGATTAAGGACGTGACATTAGGGTATAATAAATACCGCTTTTCACATTGATTTCATAATCAATATTTAGAATAATACATGCAGGACTTCATGGAGGACAGTATATGAATTACAAAATACCGGTTTTAATAATTATCATTGCCGTAGGGGCGGCTTTGCTTTTTCTCATGCCCGGGACAAAAGAGTATGAAGAGATCGCCGCGGTGGGTAAGCCTGCACCCGATTTCGATTACCCTGATGCCACCGGAAAAATGTGGAAGCTCTCGGACCTACGGGGCAAAGTGGTGTTTGTAAGTTTTTGGGCGACCTGGTGTACAACCTGCGAGTCCGAGATGCCGTCGAAAGATTTCCTTTACAATAATATGCAGGGCAAGCCTTTTCAGATGCTCGGCATACTGTTCAGGGACAACCCCGCAAATCTCGGCCCTTATAAGAGGACCCATACCATAAACTTTCCTACTCTCGTGAGTCCTGAAAACGATGCCGCAAAAAAATACGGCATAACCGGCGTGCCCGAGACATTTATCATCGATAAAGATGGCATCGTGAGGGAGAAACTCGTCGGGCCGAGGAGCTGGGACAGTGAAGAGCAGCTCGCTTTGATCGAGAAGTGGCTTTAGTCTGATATATGAAGAACTGAAGGCCATCGCGCACTCATCAGGCGCGACCGCGTTCGGCGCGGCTAATATTGAAGACATGAGACCGCATTTTGACGCCCAGCCTATGGACCGGACAGCGGCAAAACTCTCAGTAACAATCCTGACCGACATGCCGCTTAAGAGCGATTACCCTCTTGAAAGGGACTGCGGCTCCTGCAGAAAGTGCATTGAGATATGCCCGGTCAACGCGATAAAGGAATCCCACAAAGACTGGAACAAGATCGCCTGTCTCGAAAAGCTCAAGTACTTTGCAAAGGCCCACAATGTCGGGCAGTACATCTGCGGGCTTTGCGTTAAGGCGTGCCGTCCCTGATCGTACAGCAGAGAAATCGGTTAATCCCCTTTTATGTTATGTTTGCATCACGGACTGTACTCGCTGTTTCGATGCAGACGTGTTCTGGTACTTGAGCACGCAAGCGTTACTGTCAGCATCGACACAGATCCACCGCTGTTTCTGTTACTATAGATGCACTGGAGTTTTATCATGAACGGTCCGACCCAATCCCAAAAAACAGAGACTGCAAAGAACCGGGTATGGCTCAAGCTGTTTGTTTTTCTGCTTGTCTTTGCGGGCCTGACTCTGCTGCTCTATAAAACAGGCGCCATATCTTTGTTCCTCGACAGGGAAAGACTGCTCGCCTTTCTCAACACTCTTGGTCCGTTTTCATTTATAGGGTTCATCCTTATTCAGGTTGTTCAGGTCGTGGCCGCGCCGGTGCCGGGGGAAGTCACGGGACTGCTGGGCGGTTATCTATACCAGAATATACTGGGGACCATCTATTCGACGATCGGGCTTACCCTGGGGTCGTACATCGCGTTTTCCATTTCAAGGGCCTACGGCAGACCTGCAGTCAAGAAGTTCGTGTCTGAGGCCACAATAAAGAGGTTCGAATATCTGCTGCATCACAAGGGGGCCTTCCTCGTCTTTCTGCTGTTTTTGATACCGGGACTCCCGAAAGACGCGCTCTGTTACATACTGGGACTGGGACAGCTTTCGACAAAGGAGTTTGTAGTCATAAGCGGAGCAGGACGTCTCTTCGGCACGATTCTGTTGACCGTCGGCGGTGATTTTATACGTCACAAGCAGTACGAGAGGTTTTTTGTCCTGGCCGGGGTCGCGGTCATCGTTATCTTTATTGCATTGGCATACAGGGACAAGATCGAGAGGTTTTTCAGGGCTTGGCACGTGGCTGATTACAAGAGAAAAAAGAGGGCGAGAAACACCAAATCAAAATCGTGAATGCATACAGGTGGTATTGCGATACACCCCTACAGTCCCAACTCATCGCTGACAGACTGCATGGCCCTCAGGCTTATCTCCGCGAATTCGGGCAGCGGGACGCCGAGCTTTTCACACTCCATTATGATGTCCCTGTTCACGGAAGCGGCGAATGCCTTTTCTTTCATCCGTTTGGTAATGGATTTGGTCTTTACGCTCGCGAGCTTTTTGTCGGGATACACAAGGGCGGTAGCGGTTATAATTCCGGTAATGGTCTCGCCTGAGGCGAGGGCAAAATGAAGGGGTTTTGAACGTTTCTCATCGCATGACATCTCATTATGAAGCTTGACTGCCTCGATTATCTCCGGGTGGACACCTTGCGCCTCGAGCATCTTTACGGATTCGCGTCCGTGTATATTCAGATCAGCGTTTGTGAGTTCGACATCAAGGTCATGCAGAAGACCGGCCATTGCCCACCTTTCCCTGTCTCCGCCAAGCCTGTCCGCCAGCGCGCCGAGGACCGCCTCGGAAGCGAGACAGTGTTTTATCATGCTCGGGTTTTTGACATGTTCATGAAGAAGCGCCAGCGCGTCATTGCGTGAAATTCCTGAAGACATCGTTTACCTCCGTATAAAAAAGAGTCAGGACGCAGAGATATTGTGCCCGCAATATACCCTGAAAATCAATCACTCCCTCTTTTCCATAAATGGGAATTATCAATATCTGTATCGATACGCCCTGCCGCGAAAAGCAGCAGGGGCATGGCGTGCCATGCCCCTGCATCCGACAAAGTCGCTTACCGTACATAGGGAATTTAATACAACCGTGAGGTAGAATACAGGTCATGGGAAAGATAAGCGCTCCGCACCAGGTAAAGCTGTTTATCGGCATGCTGTCTCAGGATGTGGCCCTGATTGAGAAGCTGACAAACGATCTTTGCAATATATTCGGTACGGCTGATCTTGCAAGTCCTGTACTGCCCTGGGACCATACGAGGTATTATGAGAAGGAAATGGGGGAGAGACTGAAAAGGCAGTTTCTCTTTTTCAGGGAGCTGATTGATCCCGGGGTAATCGCAGACGTTAAAGTAAAGACCATAGGACTTGAAAACCTGCATATTAATGAAGCGGGAGGAAGAAAGATCAACCTTGATCCGGGTTACCTGGACGCGGCAAAGATCGTTCTAGCTTCAACAAAAGATTTCTCTCACAGGATCTATCTCGATAAAGGGATTTACGGAGAGGTCACACTGATTTATTCCGGTAAAGATTATCAAATCCTGCCTTACACCTTTCCTGATTACAGGACAAAAGAGTATTGGGACATATTCAGGGAGGCCCGAGAATTATACAAGACTGCTGTAAAG
>JBFLYJ010000559.1:0-2243 GCA_040756635.1 Nitrospirota bacterium | reverse complement strand
GGTATTACCATAATGTTCATATAAACGCACTTCATATTGTGCGCCTGCAAAAAGGGCGATTGATTTTTTTGGATCTAGATTGTGTTCTTTAAAGAATTCATCAGCAAACTTTTCGTCCTCTTCTGTCAGCCAGATAACCGGCTGTAGCAAAGGCACATCGATTCCAAGCCCCTTCAGGAAATCCCTGTGCCGTTCAAGCTCCGGCTTATGCTTTTCCTTACTCTCTATCAAGCGGTCATAAAATTGATTCGATTTTACAAGCAGTTCATAGGATGGATAATTAGAGAGATTGCCGGACAGCGCAATCTTTTCCCTGGGATAGGTGTCGACCGCTAAAATATCGGTGAGCGGCTCGCGCGAATATACCGAATTCAGCGAGAGGTCTGCGTTTATAGATCTTAACTGCTGGACAAAACTGTTTCGGTACAGTGCGTCTTGAAGCATTAGCAGTCTGTTGAATGTCTTGACATCGTCAACATAAGGGCAGTTCTCATAGAGTTCAGCGACATGCTCCTGACAGACGACAGTTATCTTCGAATTCCTGTATTTCTCCCTGATATGTCCAAGCATAGAAAAAGCAAGTACAGCATCGCCGATCGAATCCGAACGTATCCAGAGGATGCTTTTCGGTTCAGTTGTTGGCAATTCATACTGTCTGAATCGCCATTGACCAAGGATATTTTTTTGTGCTATGGCATGAATGCCCTGGGACATGACTGTGTTCACTTGTGTATCATCCTTTACCCAGGGGAAAAAATCTCTGAGAAAGACCGGGAAATGGGTTTGCTGCTGAAGATGGTTCCACTGGGTGAGGGCATTTTTATAGCCAAAATACTTTTCTTTGAAAGAGAGTTGAGGTTCTGTCACATAAGCGTAATGCTGAAAGATTAAACGGTGCTGTTCTGTGTCGGCATGCTTAAACGGATTAATAGTAGAGATATCTATCCACTGCCCATCGTTTGACTGCCGGCATAATTTGGGGGGTTCATGTGAGATCCATTGATCACCAGGTCTGAATCTCCATGTTCTCAGCCACTCATAACTTGAATAATTCCCGTATGTGTCGCGTGTCGTGATAACCAAGTCCTTTCCGACAAAATAATGACAGAAGTAATATGCTGCGGTCTTTTCGGGATTTTTCGTAAACATCTCATGCCCCGCGCGTAATTGCTCTACTGTCCACAACTCATCAGCATCAACCTGCCATAGCAGGCATTCTTCATTGATATTAGCAAGCGGGGCCTTAACCATCTCGATCTTTCCGTCCCAGAAAGCTCCGCCTTGCTTACGGTAGATAGTTACATTTTCCGGATATAGTTTTGTCATCTCATCAAGATATCCGGTAGTCCCGTCGTTGCTGAGTCCATTCTTATGAATTTCATCAGTGATACGGGCACCATGCTGAAGACTCCATGCAGTGTCATGCTTTAAATCAGCTACCCCTTCGACAACATGCCAGTGCCATTTGAAAGGTAACTGTTTGAAAACTTCTATATGGTGGTGGATGAATGGTTCGCCATTGAGAACAATAGTAAAAAAGTGAACAGGCAATATATCTTTCTTTTCAGATATATCACTTTTCCTTCTGAATACTGCATATCCGTTCCTTACATTCCAGTTGTATGCGAGCAACTGATAATCCGGATCATTATATAAGCGTCTGAAGTTTTTATAATTTTTGAATCCATTTATATCATCAAGCAGGATAAATTTAGCCCCATATACTTCTTCAAGTTCAGCATTTCCGGTAAACTCAGAACCATCTATCAAAACCATATCAAAATAATCTATATCGTTTTCCCGTTTTATTAACTGGATTCCATCGGTAGGAACACTGGAATTTTTTACATATTCAATGTCCTGATCTAACCATCCTAAAACTCTTTCTAGGGGATAATTATTCAGCGCAGTCTTTACAGAGTTGTAAAATTCAGAGATTTCCTGTTTTGAGGGGAATCTATTTAAAGGAACAGAAGAAACATTATAGCATTTGACGAAAGAATCATTCTTGTATCTCTCTCTAAGGTCAGCGAATCTTGGTTTAGAAATTTCCATACAGAAAAGTACAGGCCGGTCCGGATTTTCCGTCAAACCGCTTACGAAAGCTTCAGTGCTCCCAGCACCTGATGATGACCCAATCTCCAGAACTGTTTTGATATGCTCTTCTCTGGCAAGTTTTTGAATGAGGAAATAGAATTCATCATCCTTTATTTCGGGTGGAATAACTTTATCTAATTCAGAAT
>JBFLYJ010000558.1:0-2246 GCA_040756635.1 Nitrospirota bacterium | reverse complement strand
AAAGTCGACCCTTGTGGACCTGATTCCCCGTTTTCACGTTCCGACCAAAGGGACCATTACCATTGACGGGAAGAACCTCAATGACATAGAACTGCATTCACTCAGGGAATTGATCGGCATTGTGAGCCAGGACATCATATTATTTAATGATACTATCCGTGAGAACATCGGCTTCGGCAGGAAAGACGCGGGTGAGCAGGAGATAACAGCGGCGGCGCAGATGGCGTATGCAGATGAATTTATCCGGGAACTGCCGGGTCAGTACGATACGATCATAGGCGAACGCGGGCTTCGGCTTTCAGGGGGACAGAGGCAGAGGATAGCCATCGCAAGGGCTATCCTGAAGAACCCGCCCATACTGATCCTTGATGAGGCGACGTCATCACTTGATTCGGTATCCGAGGAACTCGTGCAGAAGGCGCTTGAGAAATTAATGAAGGGCAGGACGACGGTTGTGATCGCGCATCGGCTTTCTACCATCAGGAACGCGGACAGGATAGTGATAATCGAGAGAGGTACAATAGTGGATATCGGAGCCCACGCGCATCTTATTTCCAGAAACGATACGTACAGGAAACTCTATCATGCGTTTTCGGCGAGTTGATGTTATGTTGCATCAGGGAAGCGGGTTCAGAGTAGATATGCGGTTGAAAGAGACTATACTCACATGTAAGATTACTATTGTCATACCCGCGAAGGCGGGTATCCAGTTTTTTATTAAGGAACTGGATTCCGGCTTAGGGACTGCCGGAATGACAAATTGAACTGAAGTATTTTCGGGTCAATGACAGCAAAAGGTTTGAAATCTATATCTGCTAACTTTCGTTCGAGTTTATATAGTCTGAACTCTGCATTATTATATGGTTCAAGCTGCAGACTTGAACCAGCAGGGAGTTAATATGATTACTGCAAATGTATTTTTCAGGAGGACTCGATGGCTTTAAGGGAGGAGTTCGCAAAATCCGGCAACTGGCTTTTCAGGTGGCGGAGTTATTTCCCGCTTCTTATCCTCCCGCTCCTGCTGGTCGCGCTCGGGCAGTCAAAATACCTGGAGCATTCCGCGGGAGAGACCGCCGAATATATATGGGAGGGGTTTTGCTTGCTGGTCTCGTTTTCCGGACTGCTGGTCCGCTGCATTGTGGTCGCGTACGCGCCCAAAAGGACGTCCGGCAGGAACACCGAACACCAGAAGGCCGAGGTGCTGAACACGACAGGTCTTTATTCAACCGTAAGGCACCCGCTGTATCTCGGGAATTTTCTTATCTTCCTCGGAATGGTCCTCTTTGTCCAGGTGGTATGGTTTGCAATGCTGGCGGTCCTCTCTTTCTGGCTGTATTATGAAAGGATCATGTTTGCCGAAGAAGAGTTCCTGAGGGGCAAGTTCGGGGACATGTTTCTTCAGTGGGCGGAAAAGACGCCTGCCTTCTGGCCGAGGTTTGGAAACTGGCAGAAGCCTGCCCTCACATTTTCATTCAGGAACATCCTGAAAAGGGAATATACCGCTTTTTTCCTGATCATCGCTTCATTCACCCTTCTGGATATCGGAGGCGACGTATTTACAATGGGGGAACTGCAGATAGACGTCGTATGGCTGACGCTCTTTATCATCGGCCTTATCATATATCTGGTCCTGAGGACTTTAAGAACGAAGACAAGGATATTGCATGTTGAAGGAAGATGAAACCATATCCGGAGATGTCCTGACACGCAGCCGTAATATTTTATCAATCTCACCGAAGGAATCGCGGGTAAATCTCTCCCGTCAGGGCCGCCTAAATAAATGCGCATAATTGTCCAAAATGACTTTATGAAAAAAGCTGAACACCTCAGAAACACAATGAATCGGCATTTAAATTAAATATGAAAGATAAAAAAATTAAAATATGGAGGGGAATCTTTAATGGTCCAATTCCTCATCTTTAATTTTTTATATTTGATTTTTTATTTATTGAGAGGTGTCGGAATTGTGTTTATTCCGCATTCAGCTTTTTACCTTGTCAGCTATTTGGGACAATATTGATCGATGCGGATTCTTCACACAGAATGGTCCGACGGTCTCGGAGGACAGGAAAAAAGGGTGCTGGCAGAGGCAGCCGGTCTGACCGAAAGGGGCCACTATGTCGCCCTTGTGTGCAGGGAGCATGCGAGTATCAGGGAAGAAGCTGTCCGGGCCGGCATTGACGTGCATATACTGCCGATGAGGAAGCTCTATGACGCTGTCAGCATCATAAGACTGACGAAATTCT
>JBFLYJ010000557.1:0-2250 GCA_040756635.1 Nitrospirota bacterium | reverse complement strand
GAGATTTTCCGGGGGAAGAAGACCACCTCAAGGCTGGCGTTTTATCTTGCGGCAGCTGGATTTATTTTTCATACCGCGAATATTGTTGTCAGATATATTCAGGGCGGACATATTCCGGTCACGAATATGCATGAGGCAACTTCATTCTTTTCCTGGTGCGTACTGATACTGTTTCTGTTCCATGAGCTTCGTTATAAACTGGGGCTTCTAAGCTCCTTTATAATGCCCATCGTTTTTATACTCATGTTTTCATCTTCAATATTCCCCCGTGAGATAAAGGCCTTAAGCCCTGTGCTTCAAAGCTACTGGTTCGGTATCCATGTGATACTGGCCTTTCTGGGAGATGCCTCCTTTGCCATGGCGTGCGGTATCGGTATCATGTATCTGATGCAGGAACATTACGTGAAATCAAAACGGCTGGAAGGGCTGTTCATGAAACTGCCCAGTCTCCAGGTCCTTGACGAAATCAACTACCACCTGATTACTTTGGGGTTTCCCCTGTTGACCTTTGCCATGATCACCGGGGTAATATGGGCCAACTCCGCCTGGGGAACTTACTGGAGATGGGACCCTAAAGAGGTGTGGTCACTTATTACGTGGCTCATTTATGCTCTGGTACTTCATCTTCGGCTTACGGTCGGATGGCGCGGGAAAAAAGCGGCCATTCTCTCAATCGTCGGCTTTGTGATAATAATATTCGCCTTCTTTGGTGTGACCCTGATCCTGAAAGGAAGTCATGTGTTCATGTAAGGGAACGGAGATTCAGGGATTCAGGGATTCATCCGATAAATTGCTTATGTCCGGATTCGCCCGGATCCACGAACATCGAACCCAGGGACCCAGTCATTAAATATTATGGAAATACTGGTAGTCGGACTTAATCATAAGACAGCACCTATCGAGGTCAGGGAAAAAGTGGCCTTTGACGGCCCGAAGCTTGCAGAGGCCGTCAACATCCTGAAGACCTCCGACGTAGTGAAAGAAAACATCATATTATCGACTTGCAACAGGGTTGAAATATATGCCGGCGTAAGCCAAATTAATGCAGGGATCGATGGGATTAAAGATTTCATCTCAGATTTTCACAAGGTCCCGAAAGACCTGCTGGATAAATCCCTGTACATCCATAAAGGGCAGGAGGCGATAAGGCACATGTACAGGGTGGCGGCAAGCCTTGACTCAATGGTAGTCGGAGAACCTCAGATCCTCGGGCAGTTAAAAGACGCTTATGACGCGGCGCTTAAGAATAAGACTACGGGAATGTACCTGAACAAGCTGATGAGGAAATCCGTTTCCGTGGCAAAACGCGTAAGGACCGAGACAAAGATCGCCGAAAGCGCGGTCAGCATCAGCTTCGCAGCCGTCGAACTCGCAAAAAAAATATTTGACGATCTGTCCACGAAGTCCTTCATGCTCATCGGGGCCGGTGAGATGGCTGAGCTCGCTGCCAGACACCTGATAAACAGCGGAGTGAAAGACGTATATGTAACCAACCGCACAACGGCAAGGGCAGAGGAGCTTGCCAACGAGTTCCACGGTAAGGTGATCCTGTTTGACAATTTTACCCTTGAATTAAGATTCTCTGATATAGTGATCTGCTCTACAGGGGCCCCGCACTACATTTTAATGAAGGACCAGGTCCATAAGATCATGAAAGAAAGAAAACAGAAGCCGATGTTCATCATCGATATCTCTGTGCCGAGAAACATTGATCCCAGCATAAATGACCTGGATAATGTTTACCTTTACGACGTAGACAATCTTCAGGGGATTATCGACACAAATATTCAGGAAAGGGCCAAAGAAGCGGAAAAGGCGGAACGGATAGTGGATGAAGAAATCGGCTCCTTCCTGAAATGGACTGCCGCTCTGACCGCGACACCGACCATCGTTGCCCTCAGGAACAAAGCCGAAGAAATCAGAAAAGAGGAGCTCGAAAAGACCCTGAAAAAGATGGGGCCGGTGGAAGAAAAAACTATCAGGGCGATAGAACAACTCACCTCCTCCATCGTCAATAAACTTATCCATCCTCCGACCGCCGCTTTGAAGGGGGAAGAGGAAGTTAAGGAACAAATGCTGGGTATTATCCAGAAACTTTATAATTTAGAAATAGAGAGTGATGATAATGACAAAACGTAAGATAGTTATCGCGACGAGGGGAAGCAAACTCGCTTTATGGCAGGCCGAATGGATCAAGTCCCTGCTCCTCGAAATAAATCCGCATTTTAACATAGAGCTCAACAAGATAAA
>JBFLYJ010000556.1:0-2256 GCA_040756635.1 Nitrospirota bacterium | reverse complement strand
GCCTTCCAGTGTCTTGCTAGCACGCGCGAGGCCATCTCACTGAAATCGAACCGGTCTCTGATTAATGTTCTCAACCTGCTCCGCCGCTGCTCTTTTTTATCAGGAAGAGACAGTGTCTTGTCCCTGAGGACCGACAGCACGGATTCGACGGTAAATTTAATGGCCTCCCTGGGAGTGTCCGCCGCTGCCTGCGACAGCGGACCGGTACTGCACAGAATAATAATAATGAACAGAAAAATTTTGCAGGTTTTCATAGTCACCTCTCGTTCATTTCTACGACAGGGATGTATTCCGGGACTTGGTAACATTCAGATCCTGTCCTATTTCTTTTCAAATATATATTTGCTTACGAGTTCCTCCAGCTCTATCGCTGATTCGGTCTCCATAATTTCTCCGTTGCGGTCGATATATTTATCAGAACCTCCGGCCTTGATTTTAACGTATTTGTCCCCGATAATGCCCTGTGTCCTGATCGACGCTATCGAGTCTTCCTGCAGCTTTACTCCGGGATTAATCAACAGCTCCACCATCGCCTCGTAGTTGTCGAGTCTGATCTTTGAAACTTTACCCACGGCAACACCGGCGACCTCCACCCCCGCGCCCTCTTTAAGGCCCGATACACTGGCAAACCGCGCAGTGACGGGATACTGTCCGGTATCGAACAGGCTTACGTCACCCAGCTTGACGGCGAGGTAGCCGAGGCAGAGAAGTCCCGCAATCAGAAAAATACCCACACCGGTTTCTATATTGATGTTTTTCATATCAGACCTCCATTTCGCTTGAGTATAACGGCCCCATTGTTGTTTCTACAAATTCCTTTATCACCGGATCGTCCGAGAGCTGGAATTCCTCCGGCGTCAGACAGCCCCGTATGACACCGTTATGCAGCAGCGCAACATAGTCGGCCAGCTTGAAAATCTTCGGTACGTCATGACTGACGATCACGGCGGTATATCCCAGTTTCGCCTGAGTCCTCGAAAATACCCTGTATATCTCATTGCTTTTTGCGACATCAAGCCCTGTTGTCGGCTCGTCGAAAAATATTATCTTGGGATCAAGCACAAGGGCGCGCGCCAGACCGACCCTTTTTCTCATGCCCCCGCTGAGCTGTGCGGGATACTTGTCATCGCTGCCCTCAATATCCATCAAGGCAAGTTTTTCCTTCACTATACCCTTTATCTCATCCTCTGATTTCCGCGTCCTTTCCCTCAATGGAAGGGCAACATTGTCATATACCGTCATCGAATCAAAGAGTGCGGCATTCTGAAACAGCACACCGAAATTGGTCCTGATCTCCTTGAGTTCTCTTTTGCCGACCCTGCTTATCTCCTTGCCGTAGACAACAACGCTGCCGCTGTCGGGTTTGACGAGACCCAGGATATGTTTTATGATCTGGCTCTTTCCCTGCCCGCTCGCCCCGATAATGACCGTTGTCTTCCCTTCGGCCACAGAGAGGTTGATCCCCTTCAGCACCTCCTGACTGCCGTATGATTTCCTGACATCAGTCAAACGCACAATAACATTTTCCGTCATAGCAGCACCGATGTCAAAATGTAGTCAAAGACCAGTATGCTGACCGATGACAGCACGACCGCGTCAGTAGTCACCCTGCTCACGCCTTCGGCCCCGAAGCCGCCGTCCCTTGAGAGGTGGACGAAAAATCCCTTTGCGGAACATATCCATATAATCAGCAGGCCGAAACAGAGGGATTTGACAAACCCCATGTACACGTCATTGAATCCCACGTCCTTGTACATGCTCGAAAAATACATCCCTTCATTGGCCCCCAGAAGACCGACCCCTACCAGATACCCTCCCAATATGCCCACCACATCAAAGATCGCGGTAAGAAAAGGCAGTGAGATGATACCTGCTATGAATTTCGGGGCAACTATATATTTGTGAGGATCAATCGCCATGCACTCCAGCGCGTCTATCTGTTCTGAAATCCGCATGACGCCGATCTCGGCGCACATGGCCGATCCGGCCCGGCCCGTCACCATAAGCGCCGCCAGAACAGGGCCCAGTTCCCGGATCAGGCTGAGAGAGACCGCGGATCCCAGAAGGCCTTCAGCGCCGAACTTGCTCAGGGTATGATATCCCTGAAGACCGAGGACCATTCCCGTAAACGCGCCGGTAAAGAGGATGACAAATATTGAAAGCGTTCCGATAATATAAGTCTGTTTGATCACAGGGAATATTTTGTAAGGAGGTCTTATCACGCTGACCGCAGAGTAAAAGAGGAATATCCCCATC
>JBFLYJ010000555.1:0-2261 GCA_040756635.1 Nitrospirota bacterium | reverse complement strand
AGAAACTCAATTACAGAAGGTCGCTCGAAGGTGAACTGTGAAGGACCATAAAAACGATGTCGGGCGTTCAGAACGGCAGGGTGCATCTTGTAATTCCCGATAAAACATTGTTTGCGTTTCAGGAGAGCAAACCTAAAACATCCGCAGCCGTGTTTATTACTCTTCAAAACGGGAGAAAACTCGACAGGACGGAAGTCGAATCGATTGTGCACCTGGTGGCCAGCAGTGTAGAGGACCTCGGTGCCGACAGCATCACTGTTATAGACAACAAGGGCAATCTCCTTACGAAACCGTCTGATGACAGCATAATGAGCCTGACCGGGTCACAGATGGATTATCAGCGCAACTTCGAACAGAACCTGATATCTCAGATAGTCAGCATACTGGAGCCCGTTGTAGGGAGAGGAAGGGTAAACGCCAGGGTATCCGCTGCATTCGATTTTACCAGAAGTGAAAGGACTGAGGAGAAGTTCGACCCGGAAGGAGTTGTCGTGAGGAGTGAACAGAAGAGCACGGAAAAGACTTCTTCCGGTGGAGGCGGAGGTGTACCGGGGGTCGCGTCAAATCTACCTGGTGGCACGCCCCAGGCCTCGGCGTCTTTAATGGGACAGTCGCAAAAACAGGATGAAATGATCAACTATGAAACCAGTAAAACAGTAACTCGGGTGATCGAGTCCCCGATAAGTCTGGAAAGACTGACTGTTGCAATCCTTATTGACGGTGTCCTTGCTTCGCAAAAAGGGACGGCTGAGAACGCCGACAAATTTACGGTGCGCTCCGATGAAGACCTGAAATATTATGAAGACATAGTGAAAAAGACCATCGGCTTCAACGTAGAGAGGGGAGACGAAATCAGTGTGAATATCATGCCCTTCAATGGAGCGGAAACGGAGGAGATGCCGGAGGAGAGCAGGAATTACATGCCGATAGTCACCACCGTACTGAAATACCTTGTACCCGGTATAGCGGTGCTCGTGTTTTTCTTTGTAGTGGTCCGTCCGTTGATTACCTCTCTTTCGAAGTCTATCCCGCAGACAACTACAAAAGTAAGTGTTTCCGAACAGCAATCCATGCTGGAAAATCCGCTTCAGGCTAAAGAGATCCCTCTCGAAAAACAGGTGATCGAGTGGGCCAATACCAATCCGCAGCAGGCTGCCGGATTAGTGAAGGGCTGGCTGGAGGAATAGCGGATGGCGATGAACGGATATGAAAAGGCCGCGATCTTCCTCAGTTCAGTAGGCGAGGACATCGCTGCCCAGATTTTAAAAGACCTCAACCCGCAGGACATAGGGAAGATATCTTCTTATATGGCGAAGTCCAGAAAGAAGGACAATACGAAGCTGGAAAGTGTGATGACGGAGATAATGGAGAAGGTAAAGGGCGGGGAAATAGGTATGGGGGGTGAAGATTATGTGAAGAAGATCCTCACTAAAGGCCTGGGGGGCGATGACGCCGAGAAGATACTTGAGATGGTTTCCAAAGAGAGCCCGCTTGAATCTCTGAAGTGGGTCAATCCAAAGACACTGTCCAGTTTTCTGATTTCGGAGCATCCCCAGACAATCGCCCTGATTTTATGTCTTCTGGAGTATGAACAGGCAGCGGAAGTCATGAGCGCGCTGCCTGAGCACATTAGGGGCGATGTTGCGATGAGGGTGGCGTCAACGGAAAGAATCCCCGACAGCGCCCTGGAAGAAATAGAAGCGGTCCTTAAAGGACAGCTGGACATGGGTAAAAGCAGGGGGGGAAGATCATTTCAGGGGACTAAGGTCATTGCGGAGATACTTAATCAGTGTGAACGAAGCACGGAACAGAGCATCCTAGAGAAGATAGAAGGACAGAACGAGACCCTTGCGGAATCGATAAGAGAGCTTATGCTTGTCTTTGACGATCTCGAAAAGATTGACGACAGGGGCATCCAGCTCATACTCAAGGAACTCAGCTCTGAAGACCTGTCTCTTGCCCTTAAGACCGCGTCTGAAGACCTGAAAAAGAAGATCTTCAAAAATATGTCCCAGAGGGCGGTCCAGATATTAAAAGAAGAAATGGAGACCAGGGGCCCTGTGAAGGTGTCTGATGTCGAAGCCGCGCAGCAGAACATCGTCAGGGTCGCGAGGAAACTTGATGAAGAGGGTAAAATTGTTATAGCAGGCAGGGGAGGGGAGGAGCTTATTGTTTAAGACCAGAATACTGGATAACTGCGACGCATCTCCTTATTGCATGCCTTCCCTGGAGGATGATAATCCTTCGAGAAGAAAAGAAGA
>JBFLYJ010000554.1:0-2262 GCA_040756635.1 Nitrospirota bacterium | reverse complement strand
TCAGGATAAGAGACATAGTCCGCGATATAAAGCTTATCAGGACTTCTCATGTTATGCCCATGTCCAAGTTGAGGCCACCTGTCTGACTCACCTCGGACAGATGGCATATTATAATAGCGAGTTCTTGCGCCGGTCTGCACATTAACCTCATACCCCCCACTTGACCAAACTTCATTGTCGAAGTTCACAATCAAAGTATTATCAGCAGTCCACCCTAATGCCCTTGCACGGCTGACATTCGTTCCATCTCCCGGGTCATACGATATGATAGAGGTTCTGATTCCGGTATCGACATTTAGTTTTGACACTGTTCTGTCGCCGGTATAGACTCCATAAATGATATTCTCCTCCCCTGGAAATGGGCTCCAATATGCAGATGTTGGCGCCCAATAGCTATTGTTCGGTAATGGCTTCGCAACAGATTCATATTCAGAAAGCGAAGTCCAGCTCTTTAATTCATCAATAAAACCCCATACCATCCCTCTTCCTCTTTTTCCGGTTTGTGGATCAGTATGCGCAGTATTTTCATATAACATGATCCTTGTATAATCCCTGTTCCACGGGTCTCTAATGCCATACCACAAATTGGATGCCCGGTATGCTGGGTGTGTAATACGGATGATATTTGTGACGGTTAAATGCCCGGAATCGGCTCCGGCACAGTTTGTGGTCGCAAGCATCAACAGTAGCGATAGCAAACTTATTGACCATGTCCTTCCTGTACGCTCCATCTTCATTGTTGAACTGGCGTATTATTTAACTCACCTGAAAAGCTGATGTATCCTCGATGATTTCCTGATTTTCTTTTGAAGAATGACTTGTTAACATAAAATGTTCCACTTTTAACGATTCATTTTTCTAAAAGAGTATCATCTTGTCAATGGGATGCCTTCATTGTTTTTATTATTTTTTTTAAAGACAAAATAATCCTTAACTCCCTTAAGATAACCCCATCCATAGCTTACATGAAGAATAGGAAATACTATAGGCAAGACCAAGAAGTATTTAAACCCTTTCTTGACAGATAAAGATAAAGAAAAAAACATATTTGCACTCAAATAACTCATCATAATCAGAGCGAATAACCCGATGAATTGTGACATAAGCAGCGAAAGAGTTAAAGAAGCAACAAGGCTGCTCACGAAAAGAGCAGGAATAATCTGACGCCATGTCATAATCTTCCCCACTTTTTTCGAAACGAGCGGTTTAAAAAGGCCATACTGGAAATACATCTTCCAGAGTTTCGAAAGCGAGCCCCTCGCATAGTAATAAGAGATGATGTCAGGAACTATCAGTACCTTGCCGCCGTTCTTGAGCAACCTAAGATTAAATTCATCGTCTTGATTTCTTATAAGATCTTCATCAAAGAAACCGACCTTATTAAAAACCTCTTTCCTATAACATCCAAAAGGCACGGTATCGACATATTTCGCCTTATTTGAGCCGATTCTGAAATATGAATTGCCGACCCCGAACGGATGAGAAAGGGCAATGGCGATCGCCTGAGGGACTAACGTTTCTTCTGCTGGAAGAGTTACGAGTATTCCGCCGATACAATCAGCCGAATACTTTTGGAAAGCATCCATATTCGCTTTAATGAAATATTGGTCAATTTTTGAGTGACCACTCAGAATCATAATGTATTTTCCCTGTGCGGATTTAATACCTAAGTTCAGAGCCGCAGGGGTAACCTTTTTCGGATTGCCCAATAGCTTAATAAAAAAAAAGTTATCAGAGTATTTTTCAATCACCGCTCTTGTGTTATCATCACTCATCCCATCAACAACTAAAACTTCCATGCTCTCTTTTGGAAATTCATTAGCAATTATAGAGTCAAGACATTTGCCAATGAACTTTTCTTCATTCCGGCAGGGAATAACTATGGATAATAATATATTATCCATTTAGCCTCTCCATTTCTTTAATTGCTTCTTTATAACTTATGAACTCGAAATTATTATCCCTTATATAAGTAATAAGCCAAATATACCACTCCTTCCATGTTTTAAAGCCTTCACAGAAATAGAGGTCATGGAACAAAACTGTTAAATAACGCAACTTTTTTTTGTGTGCCTCATCAATAATTCTCATTGTAGCTTCCTTAGATTGCTGAAGATTCGAGGTTTGCCATCGTCTGTTTCCATAAAGAATGTGCCCATCCATTATATGCAGGGGAAGCTCCCACATATTTCCTACTTTAAAAGGATCCCCCTTTGCGATGACTGAACAGTCATATAAATACCCAACCTTATTGAGGTTGCT
>JBFLYJ010000553.1:0-2269 GCA_040756635.1 Nitrospirota bacterium | reverse complement strand
CCGAGGACTTTCATATCCGGGATGATTTTTTCGAAAAACAGGACATCCATGTTCATGTGCCTGCCGGTGCCATCCCTAAGGACGGACCGTCAGCAGGTGCCACAATAGGAATAGCCCTCATTTCTCTTTTGACCGGCAAGGCGGCCAGAAGGGACATAGCGATAACAGGTGAAATGACTTTGACAGGCAGGATCCTCCCGGTCGGAGGTGTCAAGGAGAAGCTGCTTGCGGCCCGCCAGGCAGGGGTAAAGACAGTAGTCATACCCCAGAAAAACAAGGTGGATACAGACAACCTTCCTGATGATGTCAGGAAGGGACTGGAACTTGTTCACGCCGATAATATTAATGAAATAGTCGATCTTGTGCTGCTGAAGTAATAAAGGCATCGCAAAATTTATATGCCTCGCACTACGCTGCAGCGTAAACGGCTACATACGAAGCATCTTCTTTTTATATTCGTATCTCATCTGAAGCATCTCGACAAGAAGGGCAAATCCCATCGGCAGGTAGATGTATGCCTTGGGCACGTGTTTGTGCAGCCCCTCCATGAATATCGTCACGCCGATGGTTATCAGAAAAGAGAGGGCGAGGATTTTAAGGGCAGGGTGACGGATAATATATTCTCCGATCGGTTTTGCGTACGCGAGAATAGCGGCAAATGAGACCAGCACCGAAGCTATAATAATCCATAATTTATTCGTTAGACCCACAGCGGTTATCACGGAATCGATGGAAAATACGATGTCCAGGAGGACAATCTGCATAATGATGCCGGAATACCTGAGGGATTTATTCCCTGCAGCTGCCTCCGCCTCTTCCTTCAGTTCGACCGTATGATGTATTTCCCTTACCGCCTTGTAAAGCAGAAACAGTCCGCCCGCAAGGAGGATCATGTCCCTTACCGACAAATTCCAGACAACCGGGTTTGTCAGGGTGGCAAGGGCGAGAACGAGGACGAGCATTCCTATCCGCGCGATCAAGGCAAGACTTAATCCTATAATCCTGGCCCTGTTCCTCTGCGTCTCAGGCAGTCTGCCCACAAAAATGGCGATTACCAGAACGTTGTCCACACCGAGGACAAGTTCAAGGCCGATTAATAATGACAGTATGGCAATCGAATCAGCCATTGCCGGTCTCCTTTAGCGTATGATGGTCTGCCCGGTGAAGTTTCAACTTGTATGAAACCTAACCGGCAACAGTTGTTATATGATATACAGATTTTGTATATAAATTAAATACTGTGATACGACTTTTGTGCAATCTTATTCGGTTGATAAGACCAGGTTTCAGGGAATCAACGGCAGGGCCGGAATGTCAAGGATTTACATATATGCGGTTGACTTTTCATTCTGTAAGCCATACATTAATATGGTTTCAGACATTTAGCCAAAAGAAGAGAGAAGGGTAAGAAAAAATTCATGCTAGATAAACGATACAGTCCTAAAGACATTGAGAAAAAATGGTATGACTTCTGGCTTCAGAAGGGGTATTTCAAGGCTGAAGCTAAAAGCGGCAAGCCTTCTTATTGTATAGTAATCCCCCCGCCGAATGTCACGGGCTCCCTTCACATAGGACACGCGCTTGATATAACTCTGCAGGATGTTCTGATCAGATGGAAAAGGATGTCCGGTTTTAATACCCTCTGGCTTCCCGGGACCGACCATGCAGGAATAGCGACCCAGAACGTCGTGGAAAAGGCCCTGCAGAGCAAGGGAGAGGACAGACACAAATTGGGAAGGGAAAAATTTATCGAGAGGGTATGGGAGTGGAAAAAACTTTATGGAGGGACGATCATCAACCAGCTCAAAAGCATGGGCGCGTCTTGCGACTGGAGCAGGGAGCGGTTTACCCTCGATGAAGGACTCTCAAAGGCTGTCAAGGAGGTCTTTGTCAGACTGTATGAGGAAGGCCTGATTTACAGGGGAGATTACATTATTAATTGGTGCCCGCGGTGCCACACGGCTTTGTCCGATCTTGAGGTCGAGCATGAAGACGTCAAGGGGAAGCTCTGGTACATAAAATACAAATTCACCCATAAGGCGGGCTATGTTACGGTCGCCACCACGAGACCTGAAACCTATCTGGGGGACACGGCTGTTGCCGTTAATCCTGATGACGAAAGATATAAGGACATAATTGGAAAGACGGTAATGCTGCCGGTAATACACAGGGAGATCCCGATCGTTGCGGATGAGTTTGTTGATTCCACATTCGGAACAGGCGCAGTAAAGGTGACTCCTGCGCATGACCCCAACGATTTTGAAATAGC
>JBFLYJ010000552.1:0-2273 GCA_040756635.1 Nitrospirota bacterium | reverse complement strand
ACCTTCTTTTAATCTAAGCTGTTTATTGAATTATCGGGACAGGCAGTATGCGGTATCGGGGATACCGCGGGATGACCGTGTCGATTCTTCCGTCAGTATTGAAACTCTCTTACCGCGATTTTCCCCTGTTCAGTCTTAAAGAAATAGAATGTTTTCTGAAAACCTTTCTGCTCCGGAGGGACTATCATAAATTCTATGGGATAAGTACCGTTCTCCTTTAGATATTCCCCCCGCCGGATTATTTTTACATCAACCTCTTTCCCGCTGTAATAGAAGAGATAATAATCCTTCACCATCCTTACCGCCTCGTCGTCCGACGGAGACCATGTCGTGCATCCCGCGATAATAGACAGCGCGATCGTTAAAAGCAGAGAACAGAATACCGGTTTGAGCATTATTTAATCCAGTTATTAAGAACAGGCATAATTACCCTGAACTTTTATACAAGTATATCAAAGGCCGGGACAAAGTCAATCCGGGCGTCTTTTGTACTGTCCATCTGCGGTTGAGCACCGGTCCCGCTCGGAATAGTGAACTAATCAGGCCGGTACTTGCATGCATAGAAAATAGGGTTTAATATTTAATTAAGGAGGAGCCCCTTTTATCAAAACCCTCATATTCAGGAAAGGTGGAGTATGAACAAGACAATAATAATCGTAGCTGATCTGGGTCATTTTAAAGCATACAGAATAACTCAGAAGCCTATGGAAAGTCCCAGGGTCGTGCTGATCGAAAATTATGATTCAATTGAAGGACACGGCAGGATTGTGGACAAATTAAGTGATATGGGAGGAAGATTCGGCAGGGGCGGTGTAAAAGAAGCTGCGGCCATGGGTTCCGGTGAACGTCATAATATGGAAACAGAAACCGAGAAACGGCTTATAAAAATGATAGCGAAAAATATTGATGCCCTTATCGCCGGTGAGCAATGCGGTGTATGGCACCTTGCCGCGGCAAAAAAAATAAACAGACAGGTCATAGGGAGATTAAATCCCGCGATAAAGGCCAAACTCGAAAAAAACATCACTGCCGATCTTACAAAGATCGATAAATCCGAGATCCTGGATTATTTCACATAATCTTTTATTTTTTATATTTGATTTTTTATCTCTTTGCGGTGTCGGCATTGTGTTTATTCGGCATTAAGCCTCTCCTGTCAATATTATTTTAAACAGCAATGACCTGAAATTTGGATCTGTCATTTCCTGCTTTATAACCTTTACTCCGGATAAGGGCGCGTTTCCGCTTCCCGGAAGCACGTTTGATTTTCTGTTGCGGTCGCCGGACGCCCGATACCGGAACTCATTGACAACCCTTACGAAAAGTTATAGATTATTTCTGCCGATAATGAAGAAAGGAGTGTAAATGACAAAGGACTTCAACGGATCGAAAAACGAATACCGTCCGCGTTCAGGGCAGATTGCGGTGGAGTTGGGCTTTATAACTAAGGCACAGTTGATGGAGGCAATAAACGAACAGGTCGAGGATGATCTCAACCATCACACCCACAGGTTTCTGATGGAGATATTGCTGGACAAAGGATGGATTAGCCGGGAACAGGTGGATATAATACTTGACGAGATTTACAAAGATGAAATGAGACGCAAAGGGAAGTTGTAACACCTGGAAGTTTCGGGCCGTCGCGTTATCTGATTCCGGGCCCTTCAACAGGGGACGCTTCAACTCCCCACTCTTTTAATTTATCAAGCACCCTGCTGACAAGCTCTCCCATTTTACCGTTTATGAGGTCGGACATCTCAGCCGAGGTGTCCATGGAAAGCGGCTGGATACCGACAAGGCACATGTCATGGGGCATGATGTCCATCAACTTTGCGGCAAACAGCATGTCCGGAAGCCCTATCTGGTGGACCGACAGTTTTGCACTCAGGAAAGACGGGATCTTTTCCCCCTCTATGATGTCTATAGTTCCGGGTGCCTTCCTGAAATTCGCAGCGTCGATTATAAGCACTCTGTCCCTGTTTTCGAACAGAGGCAGCAGGTCCAGTCCCTTTGTGCCTCCGTCAATAAACTCGATATCTCCGGGGAACTGATACTCATTCTTCAGTTTGTTCACCACGTGAACACCGACCCCGTCGTCGGACAGAAGTATATTACCTATCCCAAAGACCGCGATATTCAATAGCCGCCTCCCATTCCACTTTTATGGACCCGACGAACCACTCCCGTATTCCGCGTGTATCAGTCACCGGTCTCCCCCCTGAACCAATCGCGCTCCCTGTCGAGTAAATACTCTTTTTCCCTGATCAGGGTCG
>JBFLYJ010000551.1:0-2276 GCA_040756635.1 Nitrospirota bacterium | reverse complement strand
GCCCTTCAAGAGAGGATAATGGGTGCACCCAAGGACAAGCGTGTCAATGGGCTCTTTTTTGATTCCTTCAAGGTAGTGTCTCGCTGTAAGAACAGCAACGTCATTAGAGGCCCAGCCCTCCTCGGCAAGCGGTACGAACAGGGGGCAGGCCTTCGTAAAGATCGTAAGCTCACCCAGACTCACCTCGAAATATCTGTCATAGCGTATTGTGCCGTGCTCTTTGATTACTATCGGTCTGTTGCCGCAAAGCTCGTTGATAGCGTGCACATACGAATTGCTTCTTATCGTACCTTCCGTCCCGATTATTCCTATCTTCCCGGACCTCGTCGCCTCCATAGCCCTCTTTGCCCCGGGCTTAATGACCCCTATTACCGGGACGTCAAACCTTTTTTTGATCGCATCAAGTGCAAAGGCCGAGGCAGTGTTGCAGGCCACAACCAGAAGTTTTATCCCTTTACCGATCAGGAATTCGGTCATTTCCAGGGAATACCTTGTGACTGTTTCAGCCGACCTTATACCGTAGGGAACGCGGGCTGTATCACCCAGATAAAGGATGTTCTCTTCAGGCAGCTGGCGTATGACCTCTTCCATGACGGTAAGTCCGCCCACCCCTGAATCAAAAATGCCTATCGGGCTGTCATTATAAATACTCTTCAATTTCATCTCCGACAGGTCTTGATATATCTATGTGGCCGCCGAGGCTTTCCGCCTCGCTGCTCTGGACAAGGAATCTAAGAGCGGTACAACCGGGGACCACAGCTTTTATCCCTTTATAGAGCCCTGCTATGAGACCCAGTTCATCGCGAACACCGCCGCTGAAATTCCTCTTTATCTCCTCGCCGAGATCAATATATATAACACCCTCATTGTCCATATAAAGGTCGATCAGCCTGACTTTATAAGGCTCGATCTGTCTTCTTATAACGTCTTCAGCGGCTATTAGCTGTTCATCCTGTCTTAATACCGTTTCGTCCCGGATGCCGGTCGCCTTGCCGTTTTCGTAGAGCCTGCCGGACTCTTTCTCGGCTTTCTCAGCCGCCTTCCTGTCCTGACGGGCTTCTATGTCCGCCAGAAACGCCGAGTCAAAGGCGAATTTGTTTTTGAAATAAAAGAAGCTTCCGCCCCAGCTGACCACAAAGACCACCGCCAGGACCAGCAGAAAACGCACGGTATTCATTCCGCCGGATTGTTTATTCTCCGACTCTGCCCTCTTCATAAATCTCAAGTCCTTTATAAATAGTTTCCGCAATCTGATTATTATATTCATCGCTGTATGAAGCATATTCATATGATGGCAGCTCAATGATCAGGGCCGCTGCCTCAATGCGTGATATCATGGTATACGGTATGGGCCGGGCGGATATCATGTCCTCTCCGAAGACCGGGATTATTGCCTCACTTAGTGCCTTAAGAAGGGTCAGCGTCTTCTTTTCATAATCCGCCTGCCCCCTGTTCAGCAAATACGGTTTGACAAGGTCCGGCGGAGCATCCGTGATTACAGGCGTAAAGATCACGATTTCCCTGTGGTTGCCGATATGGAGGCTGATAAATATATCAGCGGCCCTGCTGTTGGCAAAATTCACCCGTTCGCCTATCGACATATACCGGTCGCTCCCCCTCGTAAGGACACTGCGGGAAGCGACGCTGTTTATCATAGCGCCGAGTTTCTGGGCGATGTCCAGGACACTATTCTTTTCTTTATTGCTGTCTCTCGTAATCCCGTCCTGATATCCGCCGTGACCGGGGTCGATAATGACCTTTCCAGTCACGGATGTGTTAGTTACCTTGTCTGTTTTCTGTGATAAAAAAGGATGTGCATCTCCCTTCTCCTCTTTTAAATACACATCTATGACCAGCCGTGCAGGCTCTTTCAGGGTGAACACCTTCATTCCACTGAATTCTCCCGGTGAAATCACGACCGTCTCCCTGTTTAACATACTGTAGATGACCGCTGTGCTCTCGGCCTTGATCGAAATATCCACCCCGGCGAACACCACAAGCAAGTCGTTCTCTTTTCTGGTCACTGCGCCCTTGTTTATTACGGACTCGGGTCCTTCAAAGACAATCCTGATAGAGCCGGGATTTTTACTTGCCCTTAATTTTAGGGAGACCGTCTCAGCGTGGGACAGTAGAGGCAGCATTAATACCAGTAAAGACAGAAAAACAGTTTTTTTCATAAGCCAATATTAGCATTTCCTGCGTTTGATATTCCAATATCAGGATTCATATCGGATACAGGATCAGTAGTGCCCGGTAAATATTTAAAGTGGACATGA
>JBFLYJ010000550.1:0-2279 GCA_040756635.1 Nitrospirota bacterium | reverse complement strand
CCTGCTTGAGCAGCCTTGTATCTTTGTCATGCCGGCCAGGCATTGGATAGATTAGGGTTGGGTCAGAATAGAGGCAACCCTTGGGGATGTGCTGCCCAAAGTGGTCAATCATTCCTCTTCGGTATATTCCGGATACAGCTTGGCCATACAAACCGGGCAAATGCCATGACTGAATTCAGTTTCTGAACGCGCCTTGATATAGGATTCCAATTGCTCCCAATACCCCTCATCGTTTCGTATTTTTTTACAAGAAGAACATATAGGAAGCAACCCGTTCAATTGTTTAACTTCTGATAGTGTTTTTTGTAACTTCTCAATAAGTTTTTCCCGTTCGATTTCCATTTTCTTGCGTTCGGTGATGTCCCGGGAAACACCCCGAAAGCCAATTGCTTCACCATTCGCGTTCATTCTGAGAGTTACTGATGTTTCATAAAACACTCTGGAACCATCTTTCCTTTTATACATAGCGACTTAATTAATTGCGCATAATATACGAAGGGTCTCATTTCCATTAGCCCATTCGTCAAATTTTGCTTCTATAACCGAAGTCATGTTCTCTATGGATTCAAAATATTGATTATGCGTGCAACACCGTCGAGTCAATTTCCATACCCTTTCAATCGGGTTAAGTTCAGGACTGTATGGTGGCAGAAACTCAAAAGCGAATTTATCGGCACACTTTAATCGGTATTCCTTATGAAGCGTAGCATGATGATAACGGGCATTATCGATGAGTACAACTACCTTTTTCCCGGCCTGACAGCTGGATTTTCTGAGTTGCTTCATAAAATCCCAAAAGCTTTCAGCATTAAATTTATGGGTTTCTCTTTTATAAATAAACTTGCCGTCTCTGATACGAACGGCACCAAAATATCCAACACTTCGACGGGTCGGTTCGTGCATCAGAACAGGATCCTTTTCTTCCGGAGGAATCCACATCCGGCATCGAGAGCCATGCTGTTGAAAATGAACCTCATCCGTAGACCATATGTCAATGTTGGGATCCGCTCTTATTTTATGGAATTTTTTTTATGCTCTGTTTGCGCATTGGGATCCGCTTTAGCAATAATAGGTCTGGGTTTACGCAGCCTAAAACCAAGTTGACGGAATAGTCTTTGGCTTTGACGAACACCAAGGTCAATGCTGAATCGCTCTTTAATAAATACAGATAAGGTTTTGCCATCCCAGATATTTGTACTAAAGCCTTCATCCATTGGACTCTTTCGAAGAGCTTGGTCGATGATTTCAAGCTGTTCAGAATTCAGTTTTGAGGGACGGCCAGGTCGATCAGCATCTGCAAGTCCGGCAAGACCTTCTTCCTCGAAACGACGAATCCAATACTGGACCGTCCTTGGTGAATCTCCAAGCAGTTTGGCTACTTCAGGGCATGTTACCCCTTGAGCAACCAATAAAACAGCATGAAGTCGATGATCATAACGCGCTTCCTGGGATCGGCGAATCTCATCTTGGAGCGCAAGTACCATAGTCTCGGAGTCGGATATAATTAATGGTTTCATAAAGAAACCATATCACAAATCTTTAGTATACGCAATTAATTATGACGCTATGTATAATACCAAGTTCAGAATTTCCAACTTCAAAGTAAACAGTTTGAATAATTTCGTTGTAAATAGCTTTATCTACTTCACTAGCTGGTTTATCTTCACAAATCAAAGGTTTGATTTTAAGTTGAAAGCTGCTGTTTATCATCGATAGGATATGAACAAAAATATTTTGGGCAATGGGTGAAAAAGTGTGTTTATATAATTTCTTTGCGAATCTTTCTTTCAAAAATATGGCACTTGATAATAGATCTTCTCTTTTGGCTGAAATCAATTTTTCTTCTAAATTACGTTGCTCGTGACCAGGAACCCTTCTCATGTAATCTTGAAGTTCTTCAATAAACTCTTTTTGGTGACCTTTTTGCTCATTCTCTATTCGGTAATTTTCCGCCATTTTTCTTAAAGGCGTTTTAATCTCAGGAAGTGATATATAATTTCCTCCTACTATATTACCACCAACGATATTATTATCCTGCTGAACCGACGGCAATAGATTGTCACTCATTTCTAATCCTCATTTTTTATTATGTTACCACCTGCCATATCGCCACCAACAATGTTTCCACGCTGCTCCACTATTCTCTCTTTACCATCTGTATCTATGGACTTAATAGAATCGGTTTTGATAATATTACCACCTGCCATGTCGCCATCAATTTTGTTATCTTTCTGAACAATATTACTTTTTTTGGATTTCTCTCTATATCTGCAAGATAT
>JBFLYJ010000055.1:0-11690 GCA_040756635.1 Nitrospirota bacterium | reverse complement strand
TCCTGAATAATGTGGTCTTAAAGTCCGGGCTCGCGCTGATTATTATGACATGTAGCATTCTCTTCATCCCCTCATATACCGGAACCATTGTCGGACTCACGGCTTACTTCTGCATAAGTTATGCCCTGCTGACAGATAAAGACGACCTTAAAGCAATTCTCCGCAGATAAGCCGCTTTCAGACTGGACATCCCTCAAATCCGTGATATACTCACGATAAAGACAATTACCTTGCGGTTATAATATGTCATAACGGGAAACGGTATTTTCCGTGACTGAGGACTTGCGTATAGACCTTGAAACCATCGAATTATACAAAAGATCATGTCTTGAATCACAGACGCTGTTTTTTATACAATACGAACTCGCATGAAGTAATTCTTTTAATTCATCATGAGGCGGGGACATGTATTCATTAAGTACCAGTTACAAGATTTCATTTAAGGCATTTCTGCTTTTTGCCATTCTTTATAATGGATACAGATATTTTTTCCCCTGGAACAACGGCGGTCAGTCCCCTTCCATGCCGTTATATTTTCATATCTTAAAAGATATGCCCTGGGCGATTATCGTTTTCTTCGGCCTTTATAAATTATATGGGAACAGAATTCACCCCGTTGAACTGCTGTATAAGGGATGGAAACATTATGGCCGCTGGACGACCTTCTTCATTACAGCTCACTTAATTTTGCTCGCTGTCGCGGTATTGCATCTTTTCCATAAAAACCCCATTGATGTATTACAGCGTGATATCAAGAACGTCCAGTATATATTTCTGCCGTTTATTATCCCGCTTATCATCAGGGATGAAAATGACGCGGAGAAATTGATATCCTGGATAGCAAAGATCGGGGTCTCGGTGTCTGTGTTCGGGTATTATACGTATCTGTTTATTCCGTCATTCACGTGGGACAATGCCGTATTGTCGACTTTTCAGTCGCCCATATGCTTCGGGACTTTCTCGGTAGTATTGTTCCTTATATCTTTGTCGCGGATAGTCCTCAGCAGAGCAGATTCCCTGTTCTGGCACCTTGCAATGTGCATATTTTACGGCAGTATTTTAATAACCGCATCTGTTGCAGCTGTTATAAGCATGATAGTGGGTTCTGTGCTCCTGCTTCTTATTTCAAGACCTCGCGTCGATATCCTGAAAAAGGCAGGCGCTTTTATAGTAGTCACCAGCTTAATATTTTACGCCTTCGGTTTTTTCAATGTCCTGGCGGCTAAAGTAAATAATTCTGTGTCCGCTTATCCGTCCCGGAATATAAACAATACCTATGAAATAATAGACAAGAAATCTTCCGGCATCCCGTCTCTCTCATGGGATGTACTTAAGTACCCGTATCATCCTTCTCCGGATAATGCATACCAGTTCAAAATTCAGTATACGAGTATCTCGGCCAGGAAGGCCTATTTTGAAGAAATCGTATCGTATCTGAAAACCGCCTCATTTAAGAACATTCTATTGGGAGATTTCTCCCTGAAGAATCATTTTGAGTACGATAATGTTTATTTCTATTTCATAAAAAATGATGGTATAATTGTTACTGTTTTGATATTTTCACTTCTCATGAGTGGCATTTTTATAGGCTATAATAAATTCAGGCGTTTCAGAAAAACAGATAATAATAATATGGCAAGTTTATCTCTCGGAATAACCGCATCATTGTTCATATTAACCTTTATTCAGTTTAACCTGTCGTATTTCTTCACCATTTATCCCTTAAATTTTCTGACCTATTTCCTTCTGATCCTGGTATGTTTCATGAATCCCCCTGATACGGGCGACGTACGCTCGTGATGTGTGTCTTTATATGACAGGTCTTAAAATCGACATCCTTTTCGCGATCATGGCTGTTCAGGAGGTGGTCTTCTTTGTCCCTGTTGCCAGGAGGCTCTCGGAGGAAGAAGGCCTGAAGGTCGCCTTTCTGACCTTTCATGAGGCCGGTGACGATATACTTGAAAAAGAGAGGATACCGTACCTCAGTCTTCACAAGCTGAAGAGGTCGGCCCCTGCCGTCAATACGGAGCCGGCTGACATCGAAAAAAGTCTCGGGGTAGATATGGAGCACCTTATCTTCCATGAGATGCACACATCCGGGAGAAAAAGGGCCGGACTGGAAGCCAAGACGGTGAACTACTGTTCCATCTTTGACAATATACTGCGGACTAATGAGATAGGGTGTATCGTGCAGGAGCTCGGCGGTTTCATCGCCCCTCTGACCCTGTATTACATCGCGAGGAAAAACAGCGTGAATCATGTGTTCATAGAACCTGCCATGTTCAGAAAAAGGGTCGTCTTTACACTCAACCGCTTTTATGCTGACATAACCGACCCTGAAGAAGCGGCAACGGAAATGAGCGATGAGCTCTCGCAATTATTAAACGAATATATGACCAAAAAGACGGTCGTCATCCCCAAGAAGGACAGACACTTCTTTCAGGACATGACGTTCAAACGGCTTTTTTCATCCGACAATTTCAGCAGACTCAGGAGAAAGCTTTACCACAAATATGTGCTCGGCAGGGAAGAAGAGTATAACTGGATAATGCGCTATATAAACATGCACGTCATAAAGGCCATAAGGAGAAAGCTCCTGAGCAAACACTATACTCATCCTGCCCAGGGTGAAAAATATGTGTACTACCCTTTTCACGTGCCGCTTGATGTGCAGCTTACCGCGCGCTGTCCTGAGTTTTTTGATCAGGAATCCCTTGTAGGCAGGATAGCGGAAAGCCTCCCTGAAGGCTACAGGTTATACATAAAAGAACACCCGGCAGCGATAGGAGGACATTCACTTCCTAAATTGAAGGACGTCCTCGCCCGCCACGCCAACATAAAGCTGATCCACCCTCTGCATAACTCATATGACATAATTAAACACGCCGCCTGCATCGTTACTGTTAATTCAAAGGTTGGTGTTGAGGCCATAATGCAGGGCAGACCGGTCGTGGTCCTGGGCAGGACATTCTACAGGGGAAAGGGCGTTACCATAGATGTTGATGACATGAATGATCTGTCAAAGGCCGTAGCAGATGCGGTAAACCTTGCTCCGGACATTGAGAAGTCACGGCTTTTTCTTAATCGTGCCTTTAAGTGGAGCTGCAAAGGCGAGCTTTATGAGAACAGCCCGCAGAACGTGAATGATTTTTATGATTCGCTGAAAGGTTTCCTTTTAAAATCAAAAATCATCGCAAATGTCAAACGGGAGCTTCAGGAGGCGGGAAAGTGAGATATAACAGGGTACTGCTTGTATTCCCTGACTATAAGGGCGGGCACTTCGGCGCGCTGCGTCCGCCTGCGGGACTAGGCTATATTGCGGAGGCGTTGAAGGCTGACGGAATTGAATATGATGTCATAGATATGGCTGCAGGCGCCTCCCAGGCAGACCTCGATGACACCATAGCAGCCTTCAAACCTGACCTGATCGCTATAAGCATGATGACCTTCATGTATAAAAGATCATATGAGATCATACGGCACCTCAAGCAGTCATTCCCCTCTGCGGACATAATCGCAGGCGGCCCGCATATATCTACTGTCAGGGAGAAGGCGCTTGAGGAGTGCCCTGAGCTGGATTATGGCGCAGTGCTTGAAGGTGAACAGACCATCCTTGAACTATGCAGGGGAGAAGCGCCCTCGTCCATCAAAGGGCTGATCCACCGGGCCGGAGGGAAAATTAATTTTAACGGGGAAAGGGACTTTTCAGATAACCTTGATGCAATACCCTTCCCGAGGTTCGGAAAATTTCCGCTCGAAAAATACGTTACCGAGGAGATCGGCATCGTGTCATCAAGAGGATGCCCGCACGGCTGCATATACTGTCCGGTCAAGGCGGCCATTGGAAGGAAATGGCGCAAACGGAGCGCTGAGAGTATTTTGAGCGAGATCCAATACTGGTATGAGAAAGGGTACAGACAGTTCAGCATGCTCGATGATAATTTTACGTTTGACCGTCAGAGGGTTGTCGATATCTGCGAAAGCATAAAGACCCGGTCCTTTAACGGCATAGAGCTTAACTGCAATAACGGTGTCAGGGCCGACAAGGTCGATTATGAACTCCTGAAACTGATGAAGGAAGCGGGCTTTGCCTATCTGGCCTTCGGTGTCGAGGGAGGCAATGACCGGATACTGAAGAACATCAACAAGGGAGTAAAAATGGAGGCCATCGAAAGGGCCGTAAAAGACGCGCTGGACATAGGGTTCAGGGTCACCCTTTTCTTTATTGTCGGCTCGCCGGGAGAGACGATGAACGATATCAGGGATTCGATCAATCTGGCCCTCAGGTACCCGGTGTTTGACGCGCGCTTCTACAACCTTATCCCTTTTCCTCAGAGCAAACTCTACGACTGGGTTAAGGAGAATGACTATTTCCTGGTCGACTCCGAAGACTATCTGAACAACTGCTCCCAGTGGGACTTTTCTCCTGTATTTGAGACACCGGAACTTAACAGAACAGATCGGGAAGAGGCATTGAGGATGGTGAGGGAAGTCAGAAAGAAAATCAGGTATAATGCCATGAGGAGATCACTTGCAGGCAAACTCGGGCCCGCGTCCTCACTGGCGGCTAAAATATATGTGAACGACTGGGTCCAGGACAAACTGATGAAGAGCGGTGCGTTGAGAAGAAATCTCAAGAAAGCATTTATGCGGGTGTCAAACTGACGATGAGGGTGCTATTTTTAAATCCCCCCTTCATGGGACAATACGGGAAATTCTCTCGTGAGCAGCGCAGTCCCGCTGTCACGAAGAGCGGCACGTTTTATTATCCCATGTGGCTCTGTTACGCTGCCGGGCTTCTTGAAAAAAACGGCTTTGAGGTCAAAATCATCGACGCGCCCGCCGGGCGGATGGAACTTTATGAAGTCCTCTCTATCGCAAAGGGATTCGCGCCTGCCCTTGCCGTGGTCGACACGTCAACCCCCAGTATATACAATGACGCGGACATCGCGGCCGAGATAAAAAAGCTCACGAACTGTTTCACCGTTTTGGTGGGCACGCACCCCTCAGCCATGCCTGAAGAGACATTGAAGATAACCCCGGCGATAGATGCCGTTGCAAGAAGGGAATATGAATATACCATCCTCGAACTTGCCGGGCTGCTGAAAAAAGGACTCACTGACAGGGAAGGACTGAAGGCTGTCGACGGTCTTTCATTCAGAAACGGAGATGCCTTCGTTCACAATAGGGAAAGGGAGTTTCTTGAGGATGTCGATTCCCTGCCTTTTGTCAGTGAGGTGTATAAAAATCATCTGGATTACAGGGACTATTTCTATGCCCACAGCAGGCATCCTATTGTAACACTCATTACCGGGAGGGGTTGTCCTCATCACTGCGTGTACTGCCTCTATCCACAGACCTTCAACGGGCATAAGCTCAGAAACCGCAGTATAAAGAACGTCGTTGATGAAATCGAGTACTGTCTGAAAAATTTTCCCGACCTGCGGGAGATTATGTTTGAAGACGATACCCTTACGGTCAACAAGAAACGGGCGATGGAATTCGCCGGGGAGATATTACGGCGGGGGCTGAAATTCCAGTGGTCCGCGAATTCGCGCGCCGATGTCGACATGGAGACGATGCAGGCACTTAAGAAGGCGGGGGCCCGGCTCTTCTGCGTCGGAATTGAAAGCGGGGACCAGAAGGTGCTTGACTCGATGAAGAAGAGATTGACGGTGCCGAGGATAAGGGAATTTTTTAACGACGCGAAAAAGACAGGCATTCTGATACACGGATGTTTCCTTGTCGGCAACCCGGGGGAGACCAAAGAGACCCTTCAAAAGACCCTGGACCTGGCCCTCGAGCTAAACCCCGACACGGCCCAGTTCTTTCCGATCATGATCTATCCGGGGACTGAGGCATACAGGTGGGCAACGGAGAACAAATATCTTACAACGGAAGACTTCAGGGAGTGGCTTTCGCGGGAAGGCCTTCATAACTGTGTTATCTCCAGACCGGGGCTTACGAATTCCGAGCTTGTGGAATTTTGCGACGGGGCGAGAAAGAGGTTTTATACTAGGCCGTCCTATATTGCCAGGAAACTGATCCAGGGGCTCTCAAATCCTCAGGAGTTGAAGAGACTTTCCAAGGGCGCACTAACCCTCTCAAAGCATATCCTTAGAGGGGGGTCCGGGAGCGGCAACGATAAGTGTAATTGTTAGAACTTAATAGTGCAGAACATTGAGAAATAATTTATTTACTAATGCGTTCACGAGTAACGCGACACTGGTTGTCCTTCCCACAAGCCCCAAACAAGTCGGGACAGTCTCGATGTGTCTATCCGCCGTCATTCCCGCTTGTCGGGAATCTAACGGCGGGGGAATAAGGACAGATTCCGGATACCCAAACATCGGCACAGGCAAGCCGGAATGACATGCTTGGTGAATGTCGTCATATTGTGATAACGTTATTTGAGCTACCATGGTCTCGGTAATAATTCCCGCGTATAACGCGGAAAAGACAATCGGCAGGTGTCTCAACGCCCTCTCTAATCAGGACTACAGCGGGGAGTATGAAATCATTGTTGTTGATGACGGTTCCACAGACTCAACCTCCGAGATTGTTGCGCAATTCAAAAAAACAAAGCTCCTAAAGCAGAAAAACTCAGGGCCTGCCGCTGCAAGAAACAGGGGCGCTTCAGCCGCAGGCGGGGAGATCATCCTTTTTACCGATGCGGACTGTGCCGCCGAATCCGACTGGATCACCGAAATGCTCAGGCCGTTTCACGCAAACCGTGATGTGGTCGGCGTTAAGGGCGCCTATAAGACACGTCAGAAGGAAATCACCGCGAGGTTCGTGCAGCTTGAATATGAAGACAAGTATAGTTACATGCTTAGAGATAAGTTTATCGACTTTATCGACACGTATTCGGCAGGCTTCATTAAAGACATCTTTCTTGAAATGAAAGGATATGACACTTCTTTCCCTGTCGCGTGCGCCGAAGATGTGGAGCTGTCTTACAGGATGTCAAATAAGGGACATAAAATGGTCTTCAACCCTGACGCTGTCGTTTACCATACTCATCCGGACAGCCTGCCTGGTTATCTGAAGAAAAAATACAAATTCGCTTATTGGAGAATGCTCGCCCTGAAAAAGAACCCTGACAAAGCGCTGAAGGACTCGCACACACCACAGACCATGAAAATTCAGCTCCTGTTCCCTCCCCTTATAATCGCAAGCTCCATAGCTGCCGTATTAAGCGGCTTCTTTCTGTTCGCGGCCTTATTGCTTATGACGGTTTTTCTGATGACTACACTCTCATTTACTTTAAAGGCATTAAAAAAGGACGCGCTTGTCGGTCTGCTCTCCCCCGCGCTTTTATTTCTCCGGGCCTCGGCTCAATTTTCAGGGGTATTGGCAGGAATGCTATTCGCGGGTAAGAAATAATATATTTAAATAGGTATTCAGATGCGTCCGGAAATCCCCTCCTTTACAAGGAGGGGCCAGGGGAGGTAATGATTAACCGCTACCCCTCTAAATCTCCCCTTGTAAAGGGGAGACTTCTATAACATCTGCATCGCTTCCTACGCCCCCACCAGGTCTTCGAGCGCCTTCAGCTGTTTTGTCTCGCCCATGGCGACGAGTGTGTCACCCTGTTTTATGACGCTTGTTGATTTGGGGTTAAATTCCATCTCCCCTGATTCACGCTTTATGGCAACAATGATGATGCCCATCTCTTTCCTGATGCCGCATTCGTCAAGGCTGCGGCCGATAATATCTGACGTCCCCCTTACCTTGATCTCCTCCATTTGAAGTTCAAGGTTGCCGCTCTTGGTGGCAAATTCTATGAAATCTACCACCGCGGGTTTCAGGAGTGTATGAGCGATCCTCAGCCCCCCGATGAAATACGGGGAGACGACATTGTCAGCGCCCGCCCGCATAAGTTTGCTCTCCGCGCCTTCCTCGCTCGCCCTGGCCACTATCTTGAGCTTCGGGTTAAGACCCCTGGCGGAGAGAACGACATACAGATTTTCAGAATCAGAAGAAAGGACCGAGATCAGGCCCTTTGCCCTCTCAATGCCGGCCTGTTTCAGTATGACGTCCTGCGTCGCGTCGCCCTGCAGAGTGAGGAAATCAGCGTCCATCGACGTGACCACTGAAGATGATTTCTCTATGATGACAAACTCGGCCTTTCTCTGAAGCATTTCCCGGCATATTATGCTTCCCATCCTGCCGAACCCGCATATTATGTAGTGGTTTTTCAGACTCTCAATTTTCTTTGTCAATTTCTTCCTCCCCAGTAAATCTCTTAATTCGCCTTCAAGGAGCACCTTGGCCCCGACGCCGAACGTATAGAACATCGTCCCCACCCCGGACAGTATGAGGACCATCGAAAAGGTCCTTCCGGCCCTGGACAGTTCATGGACCTCATGATACCCGACCGTAGTGAGCGTGATGATCGTCATATACAGGGAATCGAAGACCCCCCATCCCTCAATGAGAATATAGCCTGCCACACCGAAGGCGATGACACCCAGTATCGCAATTACAGGATTAATTAATTTTTTCTGCACACTCACGGTTAATTATAAAGTATCTCAATCAACTTTTTCCTCAGCTTTTTAAAGACCGGAATAGATTGCGGGGAAGAGTTAAAACCTGCCACATCACGAGACAGGCCGACAAACGGTAATCTACCGGCAAAACGGGAGAAGTTACCCGTAGAAATTTTGCAGCAGTATAAAAGGCGGCCGGAAGCCGGGATGCGTGCCGCATGATCCCGGTTCGCACAGTGCGGCGTTACAGAGCATTCCCCTCTATCTTTTCATTGGCCTTTTTAAGGTTATCAAAAATCAATGACAGCAGGCGGCTGCCTGTATCAGGTTCTTTATCAAAAATATTGTTAACCTCAGCAGGGTCGTCCGCCAGGTTAAAAAGCAATGATTTCTGCTTATCAAGATAGTGTATAAGCTTGTAATCGTCTTCCCAGACAGCAATTGTTCCGTTTGTAATCTTTTGGTTCCTGCCGGGGTTTATGTCAAGACTCATGGAAAAAGCCGGTCTTGGTTCAAGAGCTTTACCTCTTAAAAGAGGGGCAAGGGACCGGCCTTCCATCCAGGACGGCACAGGTATACCGACCAATTCTAAAATTGTCGGGGTGATATCTACCTGCTCCGCCAAACCATCGATTATCATCCCCTGATTTTGACCGGGCTCCTTTATAACCAGGGGGATATGTGTCACCTGTTCAAAAAGGTGCGGACCTCCGTGGCCTTTGAAATTATGTTCAAAACTCTCTCCATGGTCGGCCGATAAAATTATCAGGGTGTTGTTGAAGGCATTTCGTTTTTTGAATTCCTTCATGAACGATTCAAGCCGTTTGTCGGCATATCTGATAAATTCGTCATATCTCGCCCTGTATAAATCAATCTGATCGATCACTTTACCGGTCATTTGGCTCTTCCTTGTCCTCAATGCCGATGATGGATCAAACATTCCTGAAAACGGTGCGGGGGGGAGGTATGGATCGTGCGGAGCAAATAAATGAATCCAGGCAAAAAAAGGGGACGGGAAATCGCTGCCAAGAATATCCAATGCCTTGCCAAAAGCAATCTCCGGAGGACTTGGTGTTACTGATGAGTCCCGGAAAAGAATGTTGAGCAGTTTAAACAATATAAAATCTTCCTTTATTATCCAGTCATACAAAATAATCTTCTCTCCGAATACCGAATAAAGCATTGTATCGATATAGTTATACAAATTTATCGAGTAACTTAATTTCTCCGGTCCCAATATAATATCAAAGCTGTCGGCAATCCCCAGTTTTTCGACCGACGCCCTATGGATTTGCTGAAGGGCCATATTCGAATAGCCATTTTTTTTGAGTACAAACGGCAGATTCTCATTATTTTTATTGATAATATCGGATGCGACTTCGACAAAATAGGTTTGATGGGTCCATACCCTTTTGCCGGTCATCAGGCTTGCGGTCGTCGGGGTGGTGTAATTGCTTCCCGCCTCAACTTTTGTGAAGACAGTTGCGCTCTTTGCCCACTCCTCGATAAAAGGCGTGGTAGGCCTGTGATACCCATACGCCGACATATCCAGGGCAGTCATGGCATCAAATGTTATTAATAACACGTTTGGATAGCCGTTGTTCGATTCAGCGGGTTTTCCAATTTGCCGGGACAAAGATTTGCCGGAATCCTTTACCCATGCATGATATGCAACGAGCGGTACTGAAAAAATTGCGAATGCGCCAAATAGCCACACCAGCGGCGAAATATGCTCAAGAATAACATCTATCCACCTCACTGCTTTGTTTCTGGACGACCACGCCAGGAACAAAGACAAGAGAAAAATAACCGTAATCAATGCGATTTTCATCTGAAAGTTCACAGAGATATTTTTAAACAATGCTTTTCCTGCATAGATAAACAGAGAGAGAACTGCATAGTAACCCATGAATATCAGGACCTGCTCAGTCTTAACGTTATGATTGGCTGCCCGAATAATTTTTGCCGTCAACCATATTAACGAAGCAAAAAATACGGCTAAAATACTCAACAGGATAGTGACAAGCGAAATACTCGGTAAAAATTTCATGAACGGCGCATAATATTTAATCCCGTCCCATCTGCTAAAGGCATCCCCTGCGATATATAGGGAAAACAGCACAAAGATTAAAATATAGATTTTCCGGAAAGATAATATACGATATGCCATGTTACTTAATTTCTTAATACTGCTTTATTGAGGTCATAATTTGAATCACGCTATTGCCGGTATTCGGTCTAGGGCATTTGAGTATTTCAGTCTGCTGAGATGTATAACTATGTCCATCTTATTAATGTGGAAAGAAATATAAAGTTAGCTGCTGACAGGAAATTATAAACTTCCCCCGGGGCGTTTGTCACGAATAATAAAGAAGCTCAATTCTCAAGTCTGAACCCGGCCATCTTTATCTCCCTGCTGAAAAATGCGCTTCAGGACACTCTGAAATGAAACGAACTCTCTGGTCCATTACGGTAACTCCTTCCCGGGGCATAGCCGCATCCTTCGTGCCTAAGATTATAGGCAAAAAGTGTAACCTATGTACCTAGAAGATTGTGTTACCTATGTACCCGGTCGTTCATCTGGTTGCTCCATAACCTCACCCATTAAACTATAACTTTACCTGCCCTTAAACCAAGACTCCTTAGGTAGTGCATTCTGATGACTTTATCCATATAGAAAACGCACTATCTCCAACTGTGCTGTGTATGGTTTAGTCCCATCCTAGGCCTTCCTGCTTTGCGGATGCGGCCCATTTCTCAGCAGCATCTTCTCCCTGGTGTCGTTCCAAGTTGATTGGCTTGTTCCCTAGATCAAGACCTGCCTGATCGCGGAAGTACTCGAGTACCGCTCGAACGTTAACCTGTGAAAGTACCTCCCGCCCGCCCGACCACAGAGTAACCTCTTCGTGGCTTTGGTTCCCGAACTCACCCAGGCTCACATACGCGATGGTGCTACTCACAGAGGCTTCCCGCCCCCAGCGTCGAACTCCTTCCGCGTGACTTGACGAAGGGTAGGTCGCGTAGCCCAAGGTGGCATCTATCTGATCCGCTTCTTCCCCCAGTTGGTCACGAAGTTCTTGGAACAACTTGCCGGTCATTGGCACCAAGCCCAGATCGCCGCTCAGTTCACACACTACGACAGAAGTTAGTTGCCCCTTCCATTTCCGCAGTTCAGAAACTCTTCCAAGAAAAGCA
>JBFLYJ010000549.1:0-2287 GCA_040756635.1 Nitrospirota bacterium | reverse complement strand
CCATTCTACGATTATCTTTTCCATTTCAGCGCCGCTGAGAATCGGAAGTGTCAGGACAGAATCGTCCGGGTCAGAAACAATGCCTTGCAGGAGCGTCCTGAAATTGCCGGCCATATTCTGAATGGTGGTCGCGTCAAAGATATCATCCCTGTATATAAAAGACAACCTCATCTCACCCTCTGAATCCGAAGCGACAAGCAGTAAATCATAGAGTGACACAGAAGTTTCGGAACCGAGCAGCTGAAACTTGACAGCCGGCAATTCATAAGCCATGGTCTCGGATTCTTCCAGGACCATGGCGACCTGGAAAAGAGGTGTATGTCCCGTATCTCTCTGAGGGTTGAGGACTTCCACGAGTTTCTCGAACGGCATATCATAATGCGCAAAGGCCCCGCGTGCTACTTCTATTTCCCGTTTGAGCAGTGTCCTGAAACCGGGCCCGTCCGAGATATCGGTCCTCAGGACCAGGGCATTTACAAAGAAGCCTATCAGTCCCTTAGTCTCGGGCCATTCACGGTTTGCGGTAAAAGTACCGACGCAGAGGTCCCCCTGTCCGGTATAACGAAACAGCAGGGTCTTGAACGCCGCCATAAGCATAACAAACATCGATACACATTCCTGCTCGCACAGGTATTTTAGAGACGTGACAAGGTCAGCGGGCAGCACCACGGTATGACCGGCCGCCTTCAGGTTCTGCACAGACGGTCTGGGCTTGCAAGCAGGTAGTTCCAGTAATGACGGGCTCCCTTCGAGATGTTTTTGCCAGTATGAAAGCATACTCTGAAGGACATCATCAGACATGCGCCTGCGTTTCCAGCACGCAAAATCAGCATATTGCACGGGCAGAGTATTTAAGGGCGAAGGCCTGTCTTCGTCAAAGGAGCCGTATAATACCGACAACTCTTTGAAAAAAATCTTTATCGATGAGTTGTCCGCAGAAATATAGTGCATAATTATCAGAAATACATACTCTGTATCGGTCAACCTGATCAGTACTGGTCGGAGCATCAAATCGCGAGACAGGTCGAATAACTTACCGGACTCGTCATCGATATAATGTCTGATCACAAGATCACGTTCATCCTCCGGACAATTTCTCAGGTCATTATGAATGATCATTACGGGACGCGGAGGGTTGACCGTCTGGAAAGGTTCCCCTTTGACAACCGAATAGGTGGTTCGCAATATCTCGTGCCTTTCTACTATTGTATCCAGCACGCGCTGCAGCGCGTCAATTTTAACGTTACCCTTAATAAGGACTGTTCCACATATATTGTTGGGGGTCTCCGGCAAAAGCTGTTCCTGCAGCCAGATGCGCTGCTGGGCAAAAGAGAGGGGGAGAAGCTTTTTCCCGGAGGCAGGGATGATCCGGTTGATATCATAATGTTCATTCAGGATATGCGACTCGTCCTGATTTGCCGGATCGTCTTTTTTTATATCGCCTGGATGATTCATATATAAACCTGTTCTGTGTTACGCACAACCGTGCAGAATATGAAACGGCACGCTAAATAACAGATGCGCCATCATCCTGCAGCATTATCGGCGAATAATTAATTATCTCACATTTCACGTTAAAGCCCGGTTAAAGATCTGTCCGCACAGTTAAACTCGATGTCACATTTGTGTGTCAGACGCCACTTGCTGCACAGAAGCATTAATTATCAAAATGTTATAAAACAAGAACTTTAATGATGGCACCATATTTGCTTTAATGCGCAATAATGGCAGATACTCTTTTAGGGGGGAGACATTAATGATTGAGATTATCTCGAAAATCTGTGTTGGCTGTGTTCTTTCAGTCGCATTTGTAATTGTTTATGTGTCATTTATTGTGGTTAATTTTACAAACCGGGTTCGTAATTTGTTTAAAAGAGAAATAATAATTTACTGAAAATATGATTCAAGGAGTTCTCGACTCCTCGATTCAAGTTTTTTTCTAACATTTTATTGAGGATAGGTAATGAATACCAAGATCTACTCCGCTCATGGTCATCCCAATAAGACCAACAGATCCCCATGGTTTCGCATTGATAATAAGAAAATATATCCTGATTATGGTCATCCGCAGGGGCCCGGAAGCAAACCGCTCTTCAGAATAAATGGGGACAAAGTATATCCGGCATTCGGTCATCCTTTAGGACAGGACAATACGCCGTGGTACAGGATAAGGGATCATAAATTATATCCCGCGGTCGGAAATCCGAGTGGTTCAAGTTCCGTTCCGTGGTTTTATATAAAACATCATTGTTGCCCTAAATAATATAAATCGGGGAGGCTGAATGCC
>JBFLYJ010000548.1:0-2290 GCA_040756635.1 Nitrospirota bacterium | reverse complement strand
CATTTTAAAAGGCAAAAATTCTTCAGAAAAGCATAACGGACTAAGAGAAGCTTGCAAGAAATTCACATCAGGAATAAAAGAGGTAATAAGCGATAAAAGAGTCGTTGTTACTTCAAGCATGGAAGGATTGCAAAATATGACTGTCGGCGCACTGGAGGCCTTTCTTCCCATCTACGCCGTGACGGTCGCCGGATTGAACGAATTCCAGGCAGGCCTTCTCTGGGGCGTGCAGGTGGTCATCACAATCATATCAAAACCTGTCATGGGCAAAACCTCCGACAGGTATGGAAGGAAACCTCTTATTACCGCGGGGCTGATACTCTGCGCCATATCTTTTGGCGCGATACCTCTTCTGAAGGACTTTTTTCTTCTAATTGTTGCTGCGGTCGTGTTCGGACTTGGTGAATCTTTTGTGACATCCTCATCCGCTGCGCTTGTAGCGGACATCTGCAAAGAACGGCATTTCGGAACGGCAATGGGAACATTCGGGACTATCTTTGATATTGGCCATGCATCGGGACCGATTGTTGCGGGCTTTCTACTGGCACGATTTGATTACGTCACAACATTTCTATTAATGGCATCTCTGCTGGTGCTCGCCGTCCCTTTGTTCAGCCTTTCAGTTCACGGTTCTTCAGTCGCTGAATAATAATCAATAAATTGCATCCCGTTTGGACTTCCTGAACCTGATGCCGCAGGTTCGATCCCTGCAGTGGGCGCTTTTCTTTGCAAGATATTATCCTGTAGTAAGAAATCAGTTCTCCCTTATTACTAAAGAAATCTCTCAGATATGACGAAATATCGCATATTGAATATATTTAAAAGGAGGGATTATGAGTTGGATCAAAACAGTGCCTGATAATGAAGCCGATGGCTTATTGGCTGAAATCTACGAACAGACGCGTGCAAAATTCGGTTACGTTATTAATCTGGTCAAAATTCAGAGCCTCAGCCCTGAAAGCATGGCAGTCGGACGAAAATTTTATCGCCATCTTATGGATAAACCCAGTGGATTAAGCAGGCTGCAGCGCGTACTGATTGCAACCGTGGTCTCGAAGCTTAACGGCTGTTATTATTGAATGGAGAGCCACGAGCCGGATCTCCTTGATGAGATTCACGATCAGGATGAAGTACTTAGAATCCAGGAAGACTATACACAGGTTGAATTTGATCCTGCAACAAGGGAGCTTCTCGATTTCGCAGCTAAGCTGACATTGAATATAAAAGGAATGAGCAATGCGGATATTCAGTCTCTTCGCACAAAGGGTTTTACAGATGAGGCAATTCTGGACGCAGTGCATTTAATCAGCTATTTCAACTTCAGCAATCGCGTGCTCGATGCGCTTGGCGCGGAGCCTGAGCCGGATATGCGGTATGGGAAGAAAGAATTCGTTCCGCTGAAAGGTTAAGCTTGTCCGGTTGCATAAAATTATTTAGACGGGAATAACACAAGATTTTAATTATTCCATCCCTTAGTCCCCTCCCGTCAAGGGAGGGGAGACTTTAAGATATCCCGCCGCCTCTGCGGCGGGAATCCATTTCCCCAACAGCTTGGTGGATACCCGCCGGAGCCTGCCCTCGGAAGCAGTAATCGGGGGCCGGTATGACGATTTCAAACATTGTAACCGACTTTTTCAGCAGCCTGTTAGTACAATTCCGTTTGATGTCGAGAAGCTGTATGCGTCATGAATAAGATGCCCCGGCTCTTTAACTTGTGATATTGAATTATTGTGCTATGATGATTTTAAAGAAATATAAAGACTGACAAATGTAACTTTATGATTCTTGAAAATTAATCGGTCAGGAATAACTCACGTTCCGTACAGGCAAAAAAGAATACTCATAACAGGGAAGGGGAAATGCCGGGATCATTGAAAAACTGGCTGGAAATCAGGATTGGCATCAATGAGATTGTAAGGTCGCAATTGACGGAATACAGGATGCCGGAGAATATAAATATCTTTTACACCCTCGGGGCTGTTGCGTTATTCTCTTTCGCAATCCAGATAGTTACGGGACTGCTGCTGCTCATATACTATATCCCGCATGCAGAGCATGCATTCGAAAGTATCCGGTTGATCATGACTGAAGTGCCTTTCGGATGGTTGTTCAGGCTTATTCATGTTGTCGGCAGCAACCTGATGCTTGCTGTCGCATTCCTCCACATGCTATCCGTGTTCTTTATGGGGAGCTACAAAAAACCGAGGGAGCTGACATGGGTGAGCGGAGCGCTCCTGCTGTTATTGACACTGTCATTCTGCCTGAGCGGATACCTTTTGCCCTGGAGCCA
>JBFLYJ010000547.1:0-2318 GCA_040756635.1 Nitrospirota bacterium | reverse complement strand
CTCATTTTCAATTCCCACGACAATCATGTCCTCATACAGGCTGAAGGTTTTATCCACCTCGTCATTCCACACCCTGACATCGGATGTTTCAGGCAGCATGTTTTTGGGGTTGGTGTCAGTTCTTATCTTTGTGAACTGGGTCGCAAACGCAAGGGTAATAACTATCGTCAGCAATACGATCAACTTAGGATGTTCAACTGAAAATTCAACAAGGGATAATTTCTTCATTTTTACTGCCCTCCGATCATGGAAAGAAGTTTATAAGTATCTTAGAATATTCTAATATTTGCATATAACTGCTAAAAAAATTATTTTCTGTTAAATTTTCTCGCTAACTTCTGCCCCTCTTCAAACTTCTCAAGCAGCACTTCTCTCATCAGTCCGCAAGCAGTTATTACTTTCGGATTGGAAACCTTGTAAAACATATTATTACCCTCTCTCCTTGAAACAAGAATACCTTTCTGCCTCATAACGGCAAGGTGCTGGGAGACATTGGCTGGTGATATGCCGAGAATGCTCACAAGTTCACTGACAGACAATTCCTTATCTCCAAGTGCATTAAGGATCTCTATCCTCTTTGCGTTGCCAAGCGTCTTGCATATGTCGGCATGTATTTCGTGAAGCGTCTTGCTCATTTTTTCCTGGTATGTCTGCCTTTGGGTAATTGTTAATAATTATATGCACACCCTCCGGTAATTTTCAACAGGCTGTTATCCATTTATCTTTCTTGGTACGTTTGCGTCTTCAAGCACCTTCATCAGGTCTTCATCTTCGATCATCCCATCCCTTATTCCGTCTATTTCCGCAAGCAATCTGTCGCCGAGATACACTGACGGGACTTTTATATCATCCCCGGCCCTGCTTTGGGGAATCCGGACAATATCAATATCATACACCTCAGCTGCGTCCACGGCAGCCATGATGTTGGTCTGTCACCTTCCCCCCGGCGGTTCCTTTATGAACAGCTTTAATGTCCACATGACCCAGACACTTCTCCTTTCATAATAAATCTCAATCCCACATTTGTTATCAGTTAGAATGTCATGTTGACGTCTGCTTTGATAACTACATCTTTATAAAAAGTCGCTGGATCAGCAAGCACCACCCCGTCAACAAAATCTTCCTTTTTCATCCCGAAGATAGGAACATTCAAAGGACATGCAAACATCGTTGCCCCCTCCTTGTACAGCATGTAAAGTAAATCCTCCGCTGTCGGCAGGTTCATCTCATCCATTCTTCTCATCACCGCGTCACTTACTTCCTGTGGCTGGTCAGGCAGGCACTTGAGATCATTCACCTTGTCTTTATGGATCGCATTGACCCCTCGGGAACCAAAAAACAGTGTGACCTTTGCCCCCTCCTTCAAAAGACTATACGCCGTCATAAGGGCATTATAGACCTGGCAAAGCTCATCATGAAAACACATGACTGAAACAATTTTGGCCGGTTTATTTTCTGTCATATCGGCCTCCTTAGTATTTAATATACGGCCAGTTTCAGAGCCATAGCTTACTAAATCAAATTCACGTTATATTCAAATATTAGAATATGTGAACATAATTGTCAAATTATTTTTTTAAGTGATTTTTTCGGATGGACAAGAATGCAGATACTTATTTATTCGTTTTGCCCGGTTCTTTTCCCCACCGGTTCATGGAATATGAACCCGGCGCCCCGGTAAACGGCAGCTTAAGCATGGTAAGCAGGTTATTCTCTTTCGGGTCACGGAACTGTGCCAGTCCTATTGTCATACCTTCATGTCCCGCAGCAGGCTGGTCGCGGTAAGTTCCGAAAAAGCGGTCCCACCAGGGGAAGTTGAATCCGAAATTGCTGTTGGTCTCTCTTATCGTAACTGAGTGATGGATCCGGTGCATATCAGGGGTGACAACGAGGAGACGCAATAATCTATCTACATTGAACGGCATCTTCACGTTACTGTGATTAAACATGGCGGTCCCGTTCAGGGTCACCTCAAATATAAGAACAGCAAGTGGTGAAGGGCCGATTGCCGCCACAGCAGAAAGCTTGATGAGCATACTTACGAGTATTTCCACCGGATGAAACCTCAGACCGGTGGTAACATCAAAATCAAGGTCTGCATGATGCATCATATGAAACTGCCAAAGGGCGGGAAGGACGTGGACCATTACATGCTGGAGATATATCACGAAATCAAGGGCAAGTATCCCGAGTACAACTGCAAGCCAATAAGGCATCTCGATATTATTCAGCAACCCCCAGCTGTTCTCCTGCCCGGTCACTGCCACCCCAATAGCAAGCACAGGAAACACCAGCCTGAGCACAATGGTGTCTATAAC
>JBFLYJ010000546.1:0-2318 GCA_040756635.1 Nitrospirota bacterium | reverse complement strand
CCTCCTCCTTTTTTTCTGGTTCTCCTAATTATGTATTCATTAATAAAAGCTCTCTATGTAAGAAATCTTACTTGATACCTTTTGTATTGTCAATAGGAAAAAAAAGGACGGGCAGTCGCCCGTCCCTCTTACAACAGTCTCTCTTGATAAACCCCGCCTGCCGAAACTTCGAAGTTACTTACAGACCTCCGAGTTGAGGTAAATATATCCTGTGCATCGGGTGTATCACGTCCCAGCTCGCCGACACTGTGCTCGCCTCAAGCCTCTGATATGACCAGCCGAGCACTGTTATTATATCTAAATCGGCCGCATTTACGATGCTGAAAAGCCCCATCCCTGCCTTGGGATAATCGGCGTGCAGAATCGCAGGAATATATCCCTCTACATCGATGATGTTGAGCTCATTCGGTATCGGGATGCTCAGCGATATGCACTGCTCTTCTTCGTTGCAGATCACTCCTCCGAGTATCCTGTCTGAATCGTTTGACCCGAGAAGCACTATCCACCAGTTCCATGTCTCTGACCTGTCGTTGCCGATGTAATACCTTGGAAACAGCGCAACTGCCGTGACAGGCGCGGCTCCATTATCTTCTCCAAGGCCGCTGAGGCCTACGGCAATCTCCGCCGCAAAGCCGTTATAACCCGATGCAAAGCCCCTTACAAGGTCAACCAGGTATACCCACGGGATAAACTGGTCGCTGTCTGAAAACCAGTTGAAATACACCATATAGCCCACATAATACGTCCTGCCCCCTATGCTCATCTCAAGGGCCGCCCTCTGCGCGTCCGACATCTTCGCTATAAGCGTCTGACAGTCCGATGCCACTATGTCAGGGTCGTCTGTCGTCCATTCCTCGACATCGTCATATATCAGATTGCTCGTTTTGTCATAGACGAGTATGTCGGCTATGCCGTTTGCGAATATGTCCCCTACTGCCCACAGGGTGTTCATCGTGCCGTCCTTTTCGCAGATAAGGGGGATCACTATGTCTGTCCCCGGCACGTCGTCTGCCACGCCCATCACCGCAGAGGCGGTGTTGGCATAAAATACTATGGATACCGCCAGCAACATCAATAACACTGCTTTCTTCATCTCCTGCCTCCTTTTTGGTTTATTTGCTGTCATGATATTGAGGATTGTATGATCTGTATGTTTCACCTCCCTGTATTTAAATTGTTCGCGCTTGAATTATCTAAACCTTTCGTTATTGCCGATGCTCTAATATATTAAGCTTGACGTTATCATACCACAGCTTTATGGCTGTGTAAAGCATTTTTTCGGTTTTTCTTTAATTTATATTCTTAGTGTAAAGGGGTAAAAAAAGCTTCTTCAGACTTTCCTGTGGAAAGTCCATTTATCGTCATTCCCGCGAAGGCGGGAATCCAGTATCCTCACAGATGTCATAATATAAATCATTCCACTCAGGATTCTGTTCCTCAATAAGCCTCAGCTTCCAACTCCTTTCCCATTTCTTTATATTCTTCTCCCTTGTTATGGCGGATTCGGCAGTTTCATGCGCCTCGTACCATACAAGATTGTGGACTTTATACTTCTTTGTAACACCATCTGCCAAATCGTTTTTATGCTCATAAACACGTTTTATCAGATCGGATGTGACACCTATGTATAATGTGCCGTTCCTTCTACTACAAAGAATATAGACAAAAAATCTTTTCATTTAAATAAACTGGATTCCCGCCCAACAGACTGCGGGAATGACGGTATACCCACACAATTCCCGGAAGAACCTTAATTTTTTCCAGTACGAGCGGAGTGACCGGCGTAAGCTTCGGTCTTTTAAAAACATCCTTGCCTCACTCGAATATCACATACCTCCTCGCCCTTTCCGCCATCCTGCCCTTAAGGCCGACATCTTCGAGACAGGCTATATTTCTCTCGTTCCTTATCCTGAGTATCCTTTTGACCGTCTCGGGCCCAAGCCCCGGCACCTTCAGCAGGGCTTCCCTGTCCGAAGAATTAAGCCTCACCGGATAGAATTCCGGATGCCTCTCTGCCCAGACCTCCTTCGGGTCCCTGTCGAGCCGCAGGTTGCCACCTTCGCCGAACGGGATTTCATCTCTCTTAAAGCCGTATTTGCGGCAGAGGAAATCGACCTGATAAAGGCGGTGCTCCCGCTGGAATGTTGCGTCAGGCGGCGCGAAGAACCGCCTTTCTCCGGGGATGTCCGGATGGCCGAGCCCTTTCTGATAGGCCGAAAAATAGACACGCCTGAAATTCATCCGCTCATACAGGCCGTACATCGAATCCACTATCTCGGCATCGGTCTCGTCGGAAGCCCCCACGATGAATTGCGTTG
>JBFLYJ010000545.1:0-2323 GCA_040756635.1 Nitrospirota bacterium | reverse complement strand
AGCCTGACAGAGGTATTATCCGATTCATAAGTCGATGGTCTCTCTTAAGAAAATTGACAATTATTTAGTATGGGGAATAAAAGGAGCTTTGTTCCTGGTGCCGTTTATTCCCCTGGTAGTTGCACCTTCAATGTTATTCCCCTATATTTCGGGGAAGAACTATGCTTTCAGAATCATAATTGAATTTACCGCCGCATTGTGGGTCCCGCTAATATTGGCTTTTAAACAGTACCGGCCTAATAACTCTCCGATGCTGATTTCTGTTCTTCTCTTCACATTTATCGTCGGTCTTGCCGATATACTCGGCATCAGTCCTTATAACAGCTTCTGGTCAAGTTATGAGCGGATGGAAGGGTACATTACAATCCTGCACCTCGCACTCTTTTTTATGATTATCAGCAGTGTCTTCAGACGCAAAAAAGATTGGATAATTTTATTTAATATGTTTGTAGCGGTCAGTGCGCTGGTGAGTATTTATGCGCTGATTTTATCGGTCCAGGACCCTGGTTCCCCCAGGTTCGCGATTATATATGCTCGAAGAATCTACGGGACAATCGGTAATCCCACTTTTCTGGCCGCTTACTTGATGCTTTCGATATTTATAGCGTTGATACTTGTTTTCAAAGCCGATAAACGCTTGCTTAAGTTTTTGTATATGGTCCCCATTGGTATTAACGTCATTGCTATCTATTATTCATCTTCAAGAGGGGCCATTGTGGCGGCGGTCATTGGAGCGGGGATGATGGGGCTGCTTATCTTATTCGAAAAGATAAATCCCGCCGGCACTAAACGTGCCGTAAAGGCGGTATTGTCAATGGTCGGTATTATTGTTGTTCTTGCAGTAGCATTAGCTGTCTTTAAAAATACCGATATTATAAAGCAGGACAGGACTCTTTCCCGTTTTGCCGACATAATCGCGGACGATTCCGTTCAGAATAGATTTAACACTTGGAAGCTTGCGTGGGAGGGGATCAAGGAAAGACCTGTGCTGGGGTGGGGGCAGGAGAATTTTAAGGGGATATATACGGTTAATCAGCTCCCCTTTACTGAAGCCCCGTTGTGGTTTGATCGCGCCCATAACATTATAATTGACTGGCTGGTCAACGCAGGGATCCTCGGTCTGTTCTCATATTTAGCGATCTTTGGAACGGCATTTTATGTCCTCTGGAGGGCTAATCAGAAAGGATCAATCCCCGAAAAAGAAACGCTTACCATCGCGATAACTCTTGTTGTTTATTTTATTCAAAATCTTTTTACTTTTGACACGATAAATACCTATCTGCTGTTTATAACACTTTTGGCTTATCTGGACAATACTTATTCCCCGAATGGATCTGCAGATTTAAATCGGCCGGTCGATTCAGGCAAGGCGATAATAAATCCCCTGTATGTAATATTACCGGTAATATTACTGATATCGGTTGTGTCATACCAAATTAACTATAAGCCGCTGATGGAAGCAAGGTTTATACAGGGAAGCAATTCCTCCGGTAAGTATACTTCGTACGCGGACATGCTATATGACCTTGACAGGGCTTTATCTTTTGAAACCTTCGGAGACGATAATGTCAGGCAAGTGATGTCCTCGATGTCTTTTTTTATATTGCGTTCCGGCTCGATACAAGAGCCAGGCGCCACGGATTTTATTGAAAAAACGGTTAAAGAACTGGAAGATGGTATGATCAGAAACCGCTTTAACCTGGAGTATCTTACGGATGTGATGCTTCTGTATAATCAAATATCGCGCCATGAACCTTCATTTATTGACCGTACGGAATCGCTTATCCGGGTATGTATTAATATCAACCCCCAATATGAAAGGCCCTACTTTATATTGGCTGAGGTGTTGGCCCGTAAAAAGGAATATGAAGAGGCCCTGGGAATTGCCGAAATAATGGCTTCCCGGGAACCGGTCAGCAGTGTAAAATATTTTGAACTGGCATTAATTTCGATTCTATGTTCAAGAGATGATATCGCCTCTGGTGCGTTGGAAAAGATAAAGCAGATCAGGATGGATGAGAATGAGTACTTGTCTCCGGATAAAATGATGTTTCTTAAATCCGGAGAACTCAGAAGGCTGGCGCAGCTTTATCTGGAAATGAACAGGTTTGACGACGCAATTCGTACATATCAAATGGTAATTGATCATTTAGATGAAAATAATCCTGGGTTGGCGCGGGCTCATTATAAGCTGGCCAAAATATTGCGTATTATTGGTGACAATGAGCGTGCCGTTGCGGAGGTAAAAAAAGCGGCGGAGCTCGACCCGGAGTTTTTTTCCGAAAAAATTACCCCATTTATTAATTCATTAAATAAATGAATT
>JBFLYJ010000544.1:0-2337 GCA_040756635.1 Nitrospirota bacterium | reverse complement strand
CTTTTTTCTCAGATATGCGGAGTCCGTTTCCGCAACCGGACAAACCAGGTCAAACATATGGTACGTTTTATGTTCACATCTGGACATGATTAAATACTCTATGAGAAGTCTTGCCTTATATTTTATGTTCCGGGTGTTTTTATAGATGTTCAGCGACGTCAGAGAGTACGCGTCCGAGGGGACCAGCACGGTATGGACATTCCTGCAGTAAGCTATGTAAGGCGTCATATAGAGCATGTCAAAATGGACGATATCATAATTCCCCCGTTGCGTCCGATCCATGAGCCATTCAGCAAGAGATTTGTTCCAGTAATTTCCGACAGCCTGGTGATGCCCCGCCAGCAGGAATCTTGCTCTCTGCTGCGACCGCTTTATGCCTGCCGGCTTATCAAAGATCAGGATATCACCGACAGAGGGGAAATGCTCCCTGATGGTCAGAACAGCGTTGTCCTTGTTTATGGTTGTATCAGCAACAAGAACGAGATCACAGTCCGCGTGCTTGGTAACATAAGACAGCAGGTTGTAAATCAGGTAGCTGTTCCCTTTTGCCGGAGGGACAAATAAGTCAGGAAGAAGAAAAAGAATTTTCATATTATCACGGGCTGCTCACAACTTGTATTGCGAATTGTACATAGGTACCAGTAGATAAACACTTTGTCATAAAAAGCCGGACTTACTTAACAGTACCCACTGCTCCGACGGTGATGCGGCTTAATTTTCCCTCAATAATGGAAATAATAAAATAAATCGGCAGGGCTGATACAAGGAACATAAACATTTTTGTGGAAGTAAATCCGTCTGACGTCCATTGAAGTACAGAAGCAATCCATGTTACCCATAAGGTCTGGGAAAAGGAAGTGTTTATTTTATATAACCCCCTTGCAACCTGGTATGTAAATACGGTCCATGCTCCAATGAGTATGGCAGTCAGAACAGCACTCCCAGTATGAAAATATGCCTGCCCGAGCAATGACTGGGCTATGCCGGTTTCGTTGTCCCATCGTAAAATATAAGTGGTCAGAAGGTGCTCCGATTGACCACCGAGGATACTGCCTAAACCGATATCATCAAATCCGGGTTTTAATGCCGCCAGTATCATCATTGAATCCAGCCCGACAATTCGGGACATTAAGCCCAATAATCCGAAGCTGACAGCAGACAGTGAACCGGCAAATTGCCCTGTTCCGTCAATGCCCATAATCGCTTCCATCACATAGAGTAATAAACCTTCACTCGTTCCTTCCCGGCGGGCCACCCTTACCAGATTCAGGAATGGATACAGTATAACAAACAGACTTCCGAACCCGACAACATATCGCATTTGTATAAGCGTTCTTTTTTCCCACAGTCCGATAAGAATGATCCAGAGCATTGGCATTACCAGAAAGAGCTTACTGCCGAACAGGAAATAGTGAATCGCTCCCCAGGAAAGGAAAAAGATGATGCTGTAGCGTACGACTTTTCTTTCATCTGACCGAATCGCATATATTAACGCCAGTCCCAGAAGGAAAGAAGTTATATGCGTATTGGTAATGGTTGTGATCCCGGCTATTTTATAAGGTAATATAACAGCTTCACCTGGCAGATCTAGATTGAAAAACCAGCGAAGAAATCCGGATATTACGGCCAATATACATGCAACGGATAACGCAATATGACAACGTCTTTTCCAGAAAATCTTCCTGCCGTATGACCTTGTTGAGCCTGCAGTCTCCTGTGGCCCCCTCAGTATATAGCATGCGATAACAGCAAACAGGACGAAGGACAGGGATATTGAAGTAAAGCAGTCCAGCAGCAGCTCCGGCGACGCAAAGGACGCGGCATATTCCCCCATTAAAACTGCGGTCTCAACAATATTTTCGCCAAGGATGAACCCCCGGACAAAATAATAGAATTTCATATAGTAACCGACAATCAGTATCATGAAAATAATCCATACCGTGATATTCTCTCTGGTAACTCTTTTCAGTCTCGATAGTAAGAACCATGCTGAGATCAATGACATTAAATTCAGTAAAAGATATCCCTCCCATTCTGAAGAGTATGCAGTCAGCGTAGAGAGGTAACCAATGGGAAATAACAGCAGCAATAACCATCGCGCACGAATATCCCTTCTTGGAATTTTTTTTAATTCTTTTGTGTCACTCATGTGCGCGTTTACAGGTATGCGTCTGACAATACATCATGGAGCCTCATTCCGTAGGCATCCCAGCTATACTCTTCCCTTGCTGTCTCCAGCGCGTTTTTCCCCATTTCATGCATCAGTTCGGGACTTTCATATAGGCAGAGGATCTTCTCTTCTAATCTCTCAGCAGACTGCGCACCAACGATAAATCC
>JBFLYJ010000543.1:0-2347 GCA_040756635.1 Nitrospirota bacterium | reverse complement strand
GGAAAAAACAAATATCCGCTACCTTGATAAAGACCTGATATTTGATGAGATAGATATAGTCGTAATTGATGTGTCCTTTATTTCACTCCTTAAAGTCATCCCTAACATGCTGGGATTTCTGAAGCCCTCAGGAGTTATAATCGCGCTTGTCAAACCTCAGTTTGAAGCAGGCAGAAAAGATATAGGTAAGGGCGGTGTGGTCAGAAATGAGGAGAAGCGTCAGGAGATTGTTGAAAACGTCAAGGGAGAAGTGGTGAAGATGGGGCTGGAGATATTAGGACTGACACAGTCCCCTATTAAAGGTCCCAAGGGGAATGTGGAATACCTTCTTTATATGAGGAGATCTCAAACCGAAGATCCCCTTTCACATTAAGACCTGCTCATCTTCCTCCGCAACGACCTCCGGCTCTTCCACAACTTCAAACTTCGTCAGCTTCTTTCTTTTTCTTAAAAGCTTGTCTTCTTTGATTCTCTTCAGCAGTCTGTCTACGCTGTCGCAATAATCGTTGATCTCTGCGTCGGTATACGGCATGTTTTTTATATGTCTTTGTGTTACAACCATTTCTTTCTCCCTTTATCAAGCAGCCTGTCTATGAGGTCAAATACCCCATCTGAATCTATCGCTTCTTACTTAAAATATAGCGCTTTTCCCCTGGACCTAACATGATATTTGTCATAATGGTTCCGCGGTTGTATGCAGTGAGATTTTCCACTGTTTCCGGAGGAAAGGGTTTGAAAATTTCTTCACTGCGGGTAAACCTGAGCTTTGCCACTAGACGGGGATTTCCCGCACGAAAACAGTCTTGCTGGTAATATATTGATTGATAAACGAAGTATTCTGAGGTGAAAAGAGGTCAATTGCTTTTGTTAAACGCGTGTAGATAGTCTATTTCTTCTGGACAGGAGCCTATCGCGTATTCTGACTGACCGTATAATATCCTTGTAATATAAAGTTGGGCCGATTTGTCGAGTTCAAGGATTTTCCGGAACGCATATATGCCTGCCGATATTAGTGCCGTTAGTCCGACCGTAACGTCCAGATATCTGACGCCCGCTGTCCCGTCAAGGACGTATCCTGCATACGAACCGAAAAACAGCGATACTACCGGAAGGACAAAGGCCAGGAAATAACCTTTTACATGGGCCTTCCTGTCTATTCCGAGTTCAACAGTATCGCCCCGTTTCGCGCCCAGAGAATTGTCCGCGCTCAACAGCATACCGGAACCGCTCTTGCCGCATATACCGGCCTGCGCCTTACCGCATTCTTTACAGGACTTGCTCTTGTCGGTTATTACAAGTGCCCGGCCCCCTTCGATCTTCAGGACTGTCCCTGTCTCGATATCATGATTCTGCATGTCGTTATTTTATGTTAATGGAGCGGTATTGGGTATGATGTACATCATGCGAATAAAGAGTTTAGTAGACGCTGTCGCTTATGCGGTGGCTTACAGAGCGGCACATTTTTCAGTTATGGGAACCGAAATCGAGACTTCGGTGCCATGTCCGGTCTCGGACATTATCTCGATAGTACCGCCGATGGATCTTATTCTCTCACGAACGCTGAATATCCCGAATTTTTTGTTCTCAACCGAATATGCTTCAGATTCCGATATGTTGAACCCTACGCCGTTGTCTTTGATGTTTATTCGAATATTGTCCCCTTTATTGCTTATGGATACGGAAACTTTCCGGGCCTGTGAATGTTTAATAACATTCAGCAGGAGCTCACGGACCGTATTATAGAGCGGAATACTTGTTTCTCCTTTAAATCTCTTTAATGTCCCGTCAGAAGCGACGTCGATTGCTATTCCGTATTTTCCCTGGATCTGCTCGACAAGCCATTCTATGGCCTCTTCGAGACCGAGCTGGTAAAGAATGGGGGAGCTGAGTTCGTATGTCAATGACCTGGTGAACTCAATGGTCTGTTCCAGCATGTTTCTTATCTCATCTATTTCTTTTTCTATCGGGGAATAAGATTTTTGAAGCTTCCTGAGTTTGATCATTGAAATGGCCAGGTACTGGCCGATATTATCGTGCAGTTTTTCCGAGATGTTTTTCCTTTCACGTTCTTCAATTATGGTTAATTGGGATATAAGGGACTGAACCTGCTTTTGATAGATCGAAATCTGCTTCTCGGCCTCTTCATGTTTGCGCAGGGTCTTCTTTAACCGGTTCATGTAGTTAAACAATATGTACAGCATGGCGGAACACACCATAGCGGAAATCCCGCCGACTGTTAAATGTTCCGTGTCAAAATACGGTATATCGGGATGTAAGACAAGATCGACCAGGGCATTCAGATTGGCAATAAGAATGATCGCCGAAACATATAAGAGACGCATAAACA
>JBFLYJ010000542.1:0-2367 GCA_040756635.1 Nitrospirota bacterium | reverse complement strand
AGGCCTGTTCTTAAAGTGAATGGAGAAAGGGTTGTTGTAGGCACAGACGGATTGCCAATGGGGTCTGATTATAATTTCTCAATAGAACTTATCTCGCCTAATGGGACAGAGAAGATAACAAACACGCATATAGCCGGAAATCTGGCGGTGATAGGGATAACAGCACAAAAGACATTACAGAGTTCAGAGTACACAGTACAAAGTGAAGACAAAGACGCTGAGCAGCTTCTTTACGAAGAAGCTATTAACTACATAAACAGATGGAACAAGGCAGAGGATGAATTTGCCTCACTATTCCACTTGTCCGTCGCGCGACCGCTTCCTACGGTTGTCACAATCGGAGGAGTAATAGATGTCACCTATCTTCTGGACACGCCGCATGGGTTTACATGGAAAGGGGTGTTCGTAGATGCTGACCTCCGGGCTGTAGAAGCAACGACTAAAACCCTGAGCTCAGATAACAAAACGCAGTCTTTCATGCAGCTATCAGGTCTCCAGGGTTCGGTGCTGGAACACAAGTTATTCGAAGATGATTTTCAGGTCGAATCGGTTTCAACATCGAAACTTTTTCAACTCGTAAGTGCTGCGCAGACAACACAGATTCTTACGATAGATAAGACAAACGCTGCGTCAATTCTGCCGGCTCTGGCGATAGACGAAAACATAAAAGAAGACATTCAAAACTCAGTTAACCAAAATCTTGTAATAAAAATCCCGGATCAAGAAGTCAGCTATCAGGACTGGACAGGCATCGGCTATATCAAAGAAAACTCTGAAACCGGTGAAGCCGGATGGATGCTGAGCGGCATGATAGCAGGCGGGATGACCGCCATAACGCCTGAGGAATGGGCGAATCAGTATATCAGGGATATATTAGGTCATCCCTATACCCCGTCATATAATAACGATCCACTCTCAGCAGTAAAGGTAGTCAATATAACCATAACCGATAATCAATTCGGCACCGTCAATAAAAAACTGGAAAAGCCTCTTGCTGTGCTGGTTATAGATAAAAAAGGCAGGCCTGTCAAGAATGCGTCAGTGACATTTATAATCAGAGACGGCGGAGGAAACCTCCAGTGCCTTAGTCCCGCGGGGGCAAATGTTGGAACGCCTGAATCGCAGTGCGCTACGACCACCAGCCAAAGCGGGATAGCAAAAGCTGATTTAACCCTTGGCAAATTAACAAGCGCGAATCCCGTTTATATGAACATAAACCCTGCCGATGAATTTCTCTCGCAGCTGGGGCTGAATCTTGTTACGGCTATTGCAACGAGCCAGAACGGCATAATACCTGTAAATCATCCTTTCAGCTCGTATGGAAAGCCCGACATTGAAGGACAGGGAAAAAAGATACTCAAAGCTTTTGGAGACCAGACCGAGACATTAGTTAATAGTCCTGCCGGAAATCTTCTTGGCAAAGTAGTCGACCAGTACGGTAATCCCATATCAAATGTCAGCATCGAGTTTAAGGCATTGCCTGCAATTTCCCGTAATCCTTCTGTTCCGCTTCCTGCAACTTACCGCAATGTCAAACTCTATAAGCAGGAGGAATGCGCTTTGCCGTTCCCGCTCTACGGGGAGTGCAGTACTTATTATGATACAGTCAGCGTAAAGACAGAATACTTCGGAGGAAAAATAAGCGCGGTCCTCGGAGACACCGTTAATACAGAATATACGATTCAGTTAACGGCACCGAATCTCTCCCAGGTGACGGCTGCCGAATTCAAACTAAGAAGCACCGGATACAGGGAGAGCGCCGATGGTTATATCCCGCATACCCTCCACGTAAAACAGCTTGAGATATATACCCAGGAGGGACAGCTGGCAAATGCCTCAAAGGCAGGCACTCAGCTAAAGGCTCCTCTCACTGCCGAGTTGTATGTCACATACGAAGACATGGTAACTGAAGGCCCTGCTTCCTGTACGATAAATGGACAGCAGACAAACTGCTGGCAGGTTAAGTCAAAAGACGGCATTGTCAAAACCAGGAAGGTAACAGACGGCACAGTCACATTTACCCCTTTAGAGGGGGGAGGATCTGTTGCTTCAGTGACCAACCTCGGCAACGGTAAATACCAGACATTGTATACTACCGGCTCCACGCCTTTAAAGAACGTGATAGAGGCATGGGGCGAGGCAACGATAGCAGTTCCGGAAGTCAGATACGATTCTAATACGGGAAGCTATATCGCCCTGTCCGGAGTTCCTGTTGAGCGGCAGGCAACCCTGAAATCAGGACAGTTTATCAATTTCGAAAAGAATACCGGAGATCCCCAGACAGGATATTGCTTTACGAACCTGACAACCGGCAAATTCGAATGCTATGTTTCAAGCCTTTATACAAAAATCAATTATACGGCCTAC
>JBFLYJ010000541.1:0-2373 GCA_040756635.1 Nitrospirota bacterium | reverse complement strand
GAACAGAGCATCCGGGTATTTCTTTATCATAAAGAAGAAAATGTCAGAGAGATTGAAATAGGTGGTATTCCCATTGCTGCGTTTGATTGAATAAGTTTATTATTTAGAAACCTGGAATACGGATCTCGCGTACAGAAATATTATGATCTGATTTTATGAATAGTCGGTTATAATTACTTTTATTATCATGAAGAAAATAGGGATAATTGCCAAAAAAGGTGAGCCTGAGGCTATTAAGGCCATCAGACAGTTTGTTCGACTTTTAAGAGGCCGGGAATGCAGGCTGTATATTGAAAATGATGTGGCGGCTGCTCTTAAAATGGAAGGATATTCCAGGAAAAAGATACCGTCACTGGCGGACATAATTGTTGTATTCGGGGGTGACGGGACCCTTTTGAGCGTTACAAGACTTGTCGGCAATTCCGGCGTTCCAATACTAGGCGTCAATCTCGGCGGACTCGGCTTTATTTCAGAATTAAGCAGGGATGAGGTCGGCGACAGTATTGATATGGTTTTTTCAGAGAAGCAATGTTTTGAAGAAAGGATCATGTTGCTGACGGATGTATTCAGGGAGGGAAAGAAGGTAATACAGAACAATGCGTTTAATGATGTAGTATTAAATAAAAGCGCCCTGTCGCGGATGTTCGAGATCGACATACGTATCAATAACCAGTATGTCACAACATTCAGGGCCGATGGTTTGATAGTGTCCACGCCCACGGGTTCGACCGGTCATTCTCTTTCAGCAGGCGGTCCGATCATGTATCCCACACTTGAATCCTTTCTGGTGACCCCCATTTGTCCTCACACGCTTACTAGCAGACCGATTGTCCTGCCCGATGCGTTTGTTCTTGAAGCCAGTATCAAGAACGGAGAGGACATCTATTTGACTCTTGACGGACAGGAGGGATTTCCTTTAAAGGTGAATGATAAAGTGAGGATCCGTAAGGCCGATTATAAAACGAAATTTCTTGTTGTTCATGACAGAGATTATTTCCGCATATTGAGGACCAAACTGAAGTGGGGAGAGTAGGGAAGAAAAATGCCCTGGTATACGGCCGTATGTCCTGTCATATCGTTACGATTGGACAATAGAGAGACAGCGCCCGCTAATAACAATGAATGGCAAAGCTGAATTAATACACGAACTGAAAAAAACATTAGAATTTTACGGCGAACTGGGGTTTGAATATTTGCCCCTGAAGCGGGGTGATATCTTTAATTTAAAGAACGGGACGCTGTCAGAGGGGGGGAATGATTCCGCCGGATCCAGTCATAATGTAGCGGAAGAGACGGGTGAATATCATGTTAACAAGGGGGATGCCCTTGTTAACATTGGTGAGGAGATAGGTGATTGTCAGCGGTGCAAGCTATCGAAAAGTCGTAAAAATATTGTGTTTGGTGAGGGGGACCCTGAAGCCCGGATTATGTTTATAGGTGAAGGTCCGGGTAGAGATGAGGACATACAGGCGAGACCTTTTGTCGGAGATGCCGGAAAACTGCTTACTAATCTGATACTTAAATTGGGATTAAAACGCGAGGATGTCTATATAGCCAATATCGTTAAGTGCAGGCCTCCAAACAACAGAAACCCGGAGGAGGACGAAATAAAGGCATGCCGCCCTTTTGTTGAAAGACAGATCGCCATAGTAAAGCCGAAGGTGATTGTCTGTCTTGGCAAGATATCGGCCCAGACGCTTTTACAGTCGCGTGTTGCGATCAGCAAGTTAAGAGGAAACTTCTATAATTACGGCGATACCCTGGTCATGCCGACATTTCACCCTGCGTATCTGTTAAGGAATCCTAAAGATAAGTGGCTGACGTGGGATGACATGCAGAAAGTCATGACAAAACTGTGATGATATCCTATGCGGATTGATCAGAACTAAATACCGTTACCTGATCACAATCAAGTAGCTGTTTGGCATTTGATTTCCGGATAAAATGATTATTTAGGGAGGTTGAGTGAAACGGTTGTGGGCCCCTTGGAGGATGGAGTACATCCTTGATGAGAACAAGCAGGATGGCTGCCTGTTCTGTACCATATCCGCCGGCCGGGAAAAGAGGACCAGTAGAAGCAGAGATAAGAAAAACCTTATATTACACAGGAGCAGTCATTGTTTTATTGTTCTTAACCGATATCCATATAACAGCGGACACCTTATGGTGGTGCCATATTTTCATACCCCTACTTTTGAAGGTCTGTCAGATGACATCCTTTTTGATTTAATCAAGACGGTGGATAAATCCGTTCGGATACTCAAGAAGGTTTTGAGCCCTGATGGTTTTAATATGGGACTTAATTTTGGTAAAGTCGCTGGTGCGGGCATGGAATCTCATATGCACATTCACGTTGTCCCGCGGTGGACAGGC
>JBFLYJ010000540.1:0-2373 GCA_040756635.1 Nitrospirota bacterium | reverse complement strand
AGCTCCGGCATCAGAGGATTCACGCAGATACCGGTGCCGAGCGTAAAGCCTGAACCTGCTTCTTACACTTATCCCTGTCGATGATTACCCATTCCTCGGTGATGAGGTTCAACCTCAGTTCCGGTATAACCGCTGGACTCCCCTCCTTTTAACTCCATCTTATCACATCCGTGAACAAAGCAGAACCGTCTTCTCGGGTGTGACAGGGTCATGATTATAAAATTATAAAAAGGGCAGTGGTTAGAAAAACCAGACAGTCAGGGGCTTGGATATTGTCATCAGCGTAAAATCTGTGGTATCTTACAAGCAGTTGGGGCTGTAGCTCAGTTGGGAGAGCGCTTGAATGGCATTCAAGAGGTCGTCGGTTCGATCCCGATCAGCTCCACCATTAAAATCAATGGCTTACGCATATCGGCGTGACCTCTGTTTTTGCCAGCGTGACAAAATCGTGACAATTCCCTTTTAACGTCCTGTCCAGGATGTCCACCGCCTTAACCTTATGACTCGGAGCAAGATGAGCATACCTGAGCGTCATCTTGATATCCTTATGTCCCAGGAGCTCCTTCACGGTCGTAAGGTCCACACCGGCCATGACCAGATGTGATGCAAAGGTATGCCGGAGGTCTTTCACCACGTCCAGCTCTATCCTTTCCGGCCATCCAAAGGTCGATAGTAATATCTACACAGGAAGATATGAATCTGACAAACAGGGACATCGACATATTGAAAGCACTGGCTCTCGGGGTTTCGAACTTCAAGATGCTGCTGCGCCTCTTGAACAAGGCTTTTGGCTATGAGATCAGCAGACCGCCCTTCTCGGGCGATTGTCGATGCTCAGTCGCAATGGCTACGTTGCAAGGCGGAAAGAACCTTTCAGGAAACGGCACGGGAACTTCACTATCTATGCCTTGACCCGGACGAGCGCCGCTGTGCTGGCTGAGTTGGGCTGCTCGGGTGAGAATATGCGTGTTGGGCTGCCCGCAACCTTCTTCGTCCGGCATGAGCTCTACGTTACGGCCGTCCTTCACAGGATCCATAGAGACATTTCTGAAGCCCACGGCAAATACAGTTTCACGGACTCGAATGTGCAGAAACAAAACCGTAAGAAAGGGGCAAGGGCCCCCGTGCCTGACCTCAGCGTAAGTCTTCAGGTAGGACGGGAAAGCATTGATCTGAACATCGAGGTCGACCTCGGCAAGGTATTGATAAAAAAAATGGTCCGCCGCATCGCGGAACAAGCCGGCAGGAAACTGCTTCTGATGATGTGCAATAGCGAAACGCGACTCAGGAACCTCCTGAAGGCTTGTCCTGTGAACAGCTTTCCCTGGCAAGTCAACGTCGTGTTTGGACTATTGGACGATTTCTTTAAGGATGGCTTGCACACGAGGTTCGACATGATTTCAGGCGAAACTGCCCGGCTGAGGATCGATGCTGATTGACCTGCGACACCGTGTCGCAACCCAAGTCTTTCAAATGAATTGCCTCTGTTCCAATTCTTTGTATTTATCGGGGAAATAAGCTCTCCTGCCCTCCCGAAGCATTAGACTGGGGTGACAAAATGGCCAAATGGCCAAAATGTCACTCTGTGAAAGACGGCATAGTCCATTCCATGAGATAAGCCGGTGTAAAGGATAATCTCGCCTATGTGTATTGACAAACCGGAAGTGTCTTCCATAAATGGGAATAGAGGCCGGTAAATATGACAGAGAGATCACGAAAAAAGGCAGACGATGGCTTGGAATATGCGCCCGATGAAACCGGGGGTATGGACAGGGAAAATGTGAGGGTGCTTGTAATTGCCTTTATTTTCGGCGTCCTTACTTTCATCACTTTTTACGGGATTCTTTCCGGCAGCCCCGGCATTGACGCGGTCGGGGTCGCGTTTTTTTTCGCGGTCATGGTCTTTATCGTTTCCGGGTCTGTTATGGGCTATAGGCACAATAAGGAGTCCCGGGCTGAGTTTAGCGATTCCCGCTTAAGAATGGACAAGGATGACCCGACCGCGGACCCTTATCTGAGCGGTTACTATGGGATAGATTCAAAGAGACGATAGGTCCGGCAAGGTCTGCCCGACACCGATTAGAATGACTTTTCCAGATAAGGGGGGGTAAAAAAATCGCCACGTGGCGAAAATTATCCCCCCCCACAAGATCGTATCCTTCTCTTGCATGGATATCCCCAGTAACCTCAACCACCTCGATACCACATCGTTAATTCCGGACAGCTCACTCGTAATATTAGGGTAGAGAAACGTTAAAGGGATACCGGCAAGGAGTTCAAAATGAGAAAGCCTTACTGCACCACACTAGTGGCTGTCGAGAAATCAAAGGCAGATGTAAGAAAACTGCTGCGAAAGTATGCCGCGGCAAATGT
>JBFLYJ010000054.1:0-11778 GCA_040756635.1 Nitrospirota bacterium | reverse complement strand
CGGCCCGAAACATGCCCGGGGACTCGAACGACAGGTTGGAATGTCATATTAACGATGAGACGCTTCGGCATGGAGTTTCAAGCCGAGTGCATCCATAACCTTGAGAATGGTGTCGAAACCCGGACTGCGTTCTCCGGAAAGCGCTTTATAAAGACTCTCGCGGGACAAGCCGGCATCGCGTGCAACCTGCGCCATTCCCTTTGCGCGTGCAATATCGCCCAGAGCCTTCGCGATGAAGGCAGCATCGCCGTTGGCTTCCTCAAAACATGCTTCAAGATACGCAGCCATTTCTTCTGGGCTACGAAGATGCTCAGCAACATCGTAGCGAGTTGTTTTTGTTTTAAGTTTAGTCTTGCTCATAATACCTCCTACAAATTGCGCGCTAAAAGCAATGCTTTCTTAATATCGGTAGCCTGGGACCGTTTATCACCACCAGCTAATAGTATTATCAGCGTTCGTCCGCGCATTGTATAGTACACGCGATATCCCGGTCCATAGTCGATCCGCATTTCAGAGATGCCTTCGCCAACCGGTTTCACATCCCCCGGATTGCCGGAGGATAGCCGCTCGACACGCGCCAGGTCGCGTGCACGCGCTTTAATGTCGCGCAGGCTGTTCAGCCATTGGACATAGGTTTCAGTTTTGCGGACTTCAAGCATGGTTATATTGTAGCCATTTGGCTACATGCTGTCAATGCACTTTTGGGAGTTAAATAAATTACTTCTTTAAGCTGTTGGGGCTGGCCTGTACCACTCCTCATCTGCGAGATTTGATTGAGAATGTTTCAGGGCATACTGCTCAGTCATAACAATTTGCAACCGCCACAGACTTCTGTGAGCAACTTTTATTGACCTCCTTATCTCTGAAATATTGTTTGTGGCTGAAACAAACATTCTCAAATCAGTATCCCAAAACTATTTCTCGCTGCCTTCCGTCTCCGACGGCTTAACAGATTTCAAATTTTGTACGAGTTGCACCGTCCGTCTAAGAGTCTCAGGTATCGAATGCAGATAGCGATTTGTTGTCTCGATATTCTTATGCCCCATTATGTCCATTACTGATTTAATGTCAGCACCGGCCCAAAGGGCATGAGTAGCGAACGTATGGCGTATCATATTGGGGGTAACATGCTTATTCAGTCCCGCCTTTTTTGAAGCAGTCTTGAGTGCCCTTTGAATGGATAAAACCGGCGTATCTCCGGTTGAAAAAACCCACCTGCCTTTTTTGTTTTTGAAAAGGTCTATTAAAATTTCCAGTGCCTCTCCGCATAATGGGATGGTTCTCTCCTCATTTGTCTTGGGCTTCCAATCACCTTTCTCTTGTACCTTGACGGTTTCTAAATTGAAATTCACGTCATTCCAGGTGAGATAAGATAGTTCCGCCGGCCTCATGCCGGTAAGCCTTCCAAGCCGGATTCTCTTGGCGACCAAGTCATATGAAATACTTGCTATTAATTTTTCAAACTCTTCAGGAGATACAAATGCATTAAGTTTGTTGGGTTCCGGCAGATGGGGATATTTGATCCTTACATCTTTGATATACTTCTTGCTGATTGCAAAGTTTCTGATTTTCCGGACTATTCCTATATAAATATTGACGGCCCGATTTGAATAGTACCGTGGCTTCTTTGGTTTGATGCTGGTTTTTTGTTTAGCTTTTTTTAATTCAATATCTTTAAACCGGATCTGGAACTTCGGGGGATTCTGGGCTTTTCTTATTTCTTTAAACGGTATCTGTTCCTGTGACTTCTTGATCCCCTGATATCGTATGAGAAGGACTTCATCGATTTCGTTTAAGGTATAAGGGGAGAAAAATTCCTTTACGTGATTTATGTAGTTTCGCCTTAATTCATAGGCATTCCTCTTTGATTTAGTCTTCTCTATATGATCCAGATACTCTTCAGCAACCGAATGAAAATATATATGGTCGCCGGTATTGGTAAGATCAGAAACGTTGAGTAACTTCAGCCTCAGTTTTGTTCTTAACTCTTCCTCAATCCTTTTCGCCTCGGTTTTTGTGTTTCCGGCCTTCCTGTTGACCCTGGCTCCATTGAAAACGAAATCAATGTACCAACTGCTTCCTCTTTTATAAACAGACACGTTTTTTACCTCCGGTTTTCGGGTAATTCTTTACTTATGTATTACCTCAAAAAACAAAAAGTCCCGACAAAGTCCCGACATTTGCTTAAATAGGTCTTGCCGGTTATTTTGTCAGCAGGAGATAACAGGTTGATTTTATGGGAGGATTCTGGTCGGGGCGGAGGGATTTGAACCCCCGACATCCTGCTCCCAAAGCAGGCGCGCTACCGGGCTGCGCTACGCCCCGAACTATATACACTATATAATGTCCTTGATAAAAATCAATCAACGATTGATGAAGGCAGGTATATTTTTCTTAAGTAATTTACAGATTTTCGTCTTTGTAAACATCTCTCATCATTTCATAGCGCTCACCAAAAATCTTGGTAAGGAGCGGGCTTAGTCTCTTCATCGTTTTCATTTGATATATATCATGCCGTATGTACCCATCAGCCATGATCAGGAATCCTTCGTTCATGCTCCAGATGGCCTCAGCTTTGTTACTAACAATTAATCCGTTCATTGCTTCTTTAGAATCCGCGACAATTGTGAAGCCCCTGACCCCTTTTTCTATGTAAACAGTGTCCTCAATGGGATGAATGTAAAGCTGTTTTATTTTTATATTTGCCGCGCCATAGTGTACTATCGCCATCCTTACTCCCCTTGCTTCTGCGCTGTAAAGCGATTTCTCAAGCAGTTTGATTTCAGGGGGCCACACGGACAGAAGAATAGATGACCTGGTTGTATCTATCATCCTCTTCGCCTTATGAATGAGTCCATCATACTTTCTTATGTGCCATGTATAACTCGTGTCCATCCCTGCCTTGATATCTTTTAATTCTTCTTTAACCGCCAGGATATTGTCTTCAATAGTTGATCTGAATTCCTGTATGAATTCCTCAGGAGATAACGGAACATACATTTTTGAACGTTCGCCATGGATGGATTGAATAGTATGCTTATTTTCAAGCTTTTTAATAACCTCATATATTTTTGATGTAGGTATCCCGGAATATTTTGCTATTTCATAGGCAGTTAAGGGGTTTTCTTTTAAAAGAGTGATATATGCTTTAGCTTCATACTCTGAAAAACCAAGCTTTGATAGTCTGAGAATAGCCGCCCTCATGCTATTATTAACTACTTCAGTAGTTATTTTGTCAAGAAAAAAGATATATCATCTTCCAGAAGCTCTTTGACTTATTGGGCACAAGTGATCACTACTTACGAGTTGTGCCGGCAAGAGACTATAGCGATACCTTGAGGTGCGCCCTTAATAAAGTATCAGCATTCAGAAACCAACGTCTTGGAAGGCTTTATTAGTTTGCCAGTGACAGTCAGTCCTCTTCAGCATTCCATCACAGATTCATGCATTTCTGCATAATCCAATATCCGCTCAGGACTACAGGCTATGCACACATCAATTCCCTGAATGATGAGTAAATCCTGACATAGCATATAAGCTTTCTTCAGCTCAAGGTCTTTAATTCTGCTTATTACAAGCTGCTTAGGTCTTATATATGATTTGCCGCACGTCATACATATCCATATGAAATTATCCTGGGCTTTGTCTATGCATTCTGAACAAACATAAATAACCGATCCGGGAGCCGCTTCGACATACTGCTGTGTATACCGTTTCTTGCATATATTGCATTGACCGTATCCGTGTTTCATTTCCTACCTCCTTCCCTGTCTGTATTATCGGCTTATTTAGTTTTTTCATTAACCGGTTGCTCATGCGCCATTAAACATATAATGAAACCATCTCTTTCAGAGCTATATTTAGAACTGTTTGTGTTTTTGTTATACTGAATCATGCCGCTTTATAAAATTGAAAATAAAATATTGTCCGGTAAACGCATATCCCCTGACGATGCCCTCGTTCTTTTTAACTGTGATGATATTCATACTCTCGGCAGACTTGCCAACCATGTTGCGGTAAGAACCAACGGTAATAACGCTTATTTTATTCAGAACCACCATATAAACCCGACAAATATCTGTGTCAACCGCTGTAAATTTTGCGCATTTAGCCGCTCAAAGGGCGATAAGGGGGCATATGAGTTAAGCATACCGGACGTAATCAGAAAACTTCGCGTAAAAAATTCGGATATTTCAAGTCATAAGGCCGGGATTAAAAAAAATCTCCGTATTCCTGCTCCCGTCACCCGTCACCCTTTTAGAGAGGTCCATATAGTGGGGGGGCTTCATCCTGACTGGTCACTTGATTATTATCTGGACTTAATAACTAAAATCAAAACCAACTACTCCGATATACACATTAAAGCATTCACTGCCGTTGAAATCGATTATTTTTCAAAAATAAGCGGGAGGTCTTTAAAGAATGTACTCCTTGCCTTGAAAGAAGCCGGGCTTGAAACTATGCCCGGTGGAGGTGCAGAGATATTCAACAATAGAATAAGAAACCGTCTATGCCCCGAAAAAATATCCGGTGGTAAATGGCTTAAGATTATGAAAACAGCGCATAGCGTCGGTATCAAAACAAATGCCACTATGCTCTATGGTCATATAGAAAATTACGAACACCGGATTGAGCATATGCTGAAACTTCGCGACATACAGGACGAGACCGGCGGGTTCCAGGCATTTATTCCCCTTGCATTTCATCCGCTAAATACTAAAATAGCCGGTGCGAAATATACTTCAGGTATAGACGATCTTAAAACCGTCGCTGTCTCGAGGCTCTTTCTTGATAATATCCCGCACATAAAAGCGTACTGGATAATGCTGGGGGAAAAGATCGCGCAGCTTGCACTTCTGTTTGGGGCAGATGATCTGGACGGCACAATTATAGAAGAAAGGATTACTCACTCGGCAGGAGCGCTTTCGGGAACTGCCTTAACAAAAAATGAACTGATCAACCTTATCCGGAAAGCCGGCAAGGTGCCTGTGGAGCGAGACTCATATTACAAACCTGTTCACTGATGATATGGGCAGGATAAGATCCATGTTTAGCTCTTGAAGGATTTCACTACCGATTTGTCGATAAATAAAGGGCGGAGCTATCCGCCCTCTATTTCATGCTGTCACTGCAGTCCATTATGATTTTTCAGTGTTTAGATATCCAGGTTCCTTACCTCTAACGCATGCTGCTCGATGAAGTCCTTTCTTGGCTCGACCTGGTCGCCCATAAGCGTGCTGAAAATCTCCTCGGCCTTTACAAGATCCTCAATGGTGACTTTAAGCAAAGTCCTTTTGTCGGGCTGCATCGTTGTTTCCCATAGCTGCTGAGGGTTCATTTCACCAAGCCCCTTATATCTTTGTATGCTGATACCTTTCTTGGCTATGGAAAGAATGAAATCAAAAAGATCTCTGGAACTCTTAAACTCACTTGTATCGCTGTTATGCTTGACTTTATAAGGAGGATGTCCGAGTCCCCTTAATTCAGAAAACAGGCTGGAGAGCTCCCTGAAGTCCGGGGACGTCATAAATTCATCATCGATCGTCAGCCTCAGCCCCTCTCTTTTTAGCTCTATCCTGTAAGACCGATGCTCTTCATCTTCTTTGATGTCTGTTGATATTTCCGGAAATTCCGCTTTTAGTCTCTTTATAAGGGCTTGCACATCTCCCTTATTTTTAAGGACGTCTTTGTTTAAATCATAATGCAGAAGCGCCTTAATAACCGCGGTGTCCCTTTTTCTTCTTGCAAACCACTCCAGGAGTTTCTCAAATTTAGAAAGGTTGCCGATATACGGGATGATGTCCTTCCCTGCCAGAAGTTTCCCGTTATGGATCTCAATTTCATCTGCAGCAAGCTCAAAAAGCATATTCTCAAGTTCCGCCTCATTTTGTATGTATTTTTCTTTTTTCCCTTTCTTGACCTTGAAAAGCGGCGGCTGTGCTATATAGAGATATCCCTTTTCTATCACCTGCGGCATCTGCCTGAAAAAGAAGGTCAGCAGCAGGGTCCTTATATGTGAGCCGTCAACGTCTGCGTCCGTCATAATTACTATTTTGTGATACCGTGCTTTTTCAATGTCGAAATCTTCCGTCCCTATGCCTGTCCCCAGAGCGGTTATAAGGATCTTTATCTCTTCAGAAGCAAGCATCTTGTCAAAGCGGGCCTTTTCAACATTGAGTATCTTGCCCTTCAGCGGTAATATTGCCTGATTGTGCCTGTCCCGGCCCTGTTTTGCCGATCCACCTGCGGACTCTCCCTCAACAATGAATATCTCGCTGAGCTCAGGGTCTTTCTCGGCACAGTCCGCCAGTTTTCCCGGCAGTCCTGTGTCCTCAAGAGCGCCTTTTCTCCTGGTAAGCTCCCTCGCCTTTCTCGCGGCCTCCCTCGCTCTTGCTGCCTGGATCGCTTTTTCTATTATCTTTTTTACGACTGACGGGTTCTGTTCAAAATGATTACCGAGCGCGTCGTTTACCATGGACTCTACCATCCCCTTCACTTCGCTGTTGCCGAGTTTGGTCTTGGTTTGTCCTTCATACTGGGGATCCGGGAGTTTCACGCTTATGACAGCGGTAAGACCCTCCCTGGTATCATCACCCGATATGGATTCTTTTACATTTTTGATCAGTCCCGATGACGTTGCGTAACTGTTCACCGTACGGGTAAGCGCGGCCTTAAAGCCGGCGAGATGGGTCCCGCCCTCTTTGGTATTTATGTTATTGGCGAACGCGTAAATGTTTTCGGTATAGCTGTCATTATATTGCATGGCAAGTTCGACAGATATCCGGTCCTTTTCGTTTGATATGTAAATCGGCTTTGGATGGAGACAGTTCTTGTTCTTGTTTAAATGCTCGACAAAAGAGACTATGCCTCCCTCGTAAAAGAATGTCTGTTCTTTACTTGTCCTCTCATCGGTTATGTTGATCGTGAGACCTTTATTCAGAAAGGCAAGCTCCCTGAACCTGTTAACGAGAGTATCATAATTAAACTCCGTCGTTTCGAATATCGCTGCATCGGGTTTAAACGTTATTTTGGTGCCGCGGCTTTTTGTTTTTCCTACGAGCGCAAGCTGTCCTGTTGGCACACCACGTTCAAAACGCTGATTCCATACCTCGCCGTTTTGTTTAATTTCCAGGTCCAGCCACTCAGATAATGCATTTACCACTGATACGCCGACACCGTGCAGTCCTCCGGAAATCTTGTATGCCTTGCTCTCAAACTTCCCTCCTGCGTGAAGTTCCGTCAGTGCTATTTCGGCCGCACTTCTCTTCTTGCTGTCCCCTGGGTGTTTGCCTGTTGGGATGCCCCTGCCGTTGTCTACAACAGTAACGCTGCCCTCCAGATGGACTGTAACATCGATCCTGTCACAAAATCCGGCCAGGGCTTCATCAACGCTGTTGTCTATAATTTCGTAAACCAGGTGATGCAGTCCTTCAACGCTGGTGCTGCCGATATACATGGCAGGTCTTTTTCTGACAGCGTCCAGGCCCTTAAGGACTTTTATATCTGCTGCGCCGTACTCACTCGAATTTATATTTTGTACTTTCTCTGTCATTTACTTCCTTTCTTATAAAAAAGGCTGTCAGAATATATGTATTATTAACATCATATTTTCATCCCTGTGCCTTTTTATCCAGCTTTAGTTAAGTTCTCATAGGCATGACAACACAGGTATAGCCTTTATTTTCCGGAGACAGCAACAGCGTCGGACTTAGCGGTTCCTGAAGTTCCATGCTGACTGTTTCCCCTTCCATCGCCTGGAGAATGTCCAGAACATAACGGGCATTATAACCGATAGATATTGGTTCCCCTTTATATTGAGCCGCGATTTCTTCCCTTGCCTCTCCTATATCAGGATTCATTGAAATCAATATAATTTTCCCGGACTCCAAATCCAATCTAACCGCGTTAGTCCGCTCCCGGCTCATAATTGAGGTCCTGCGAAGCGCCTTGAGCAAGGCCATCTTGTCGATGGACACTTTCTTTTCGTTGTTCTTCGGCACCACCTGCTCATAGTTCGGGTACGTTCCTTCAATCAGCCTTGAGGTCAGAACAATGTGGTCCATGCTGAAGAAAATATGGTTCTTGTCTATATAAACAGATATATTCTCCGAGCTGCCTTCAATAAGTTTTTTTAATTCAATCGCCGCTTTTTTAGGTAGTATGAGTTTTTTCTCTTCAGATATTTTCCCTTCGAGCTCTGCTGAAATTACAGATAGCCTGTGCCCGTCCGTGCCGACGACCTTAAATTCTATATCCTTCTTTCTGGGGATGAAGTGCATAAGAAGACCGTTAAGGGTATATCTCGTGTCGCTTTCGCCTGTGGCATATATCGTTTTCTCTATCATGTCCCTGAGCGTCTCGGATTTAATTTTCAGCTCCTCTGATTTGCTCGTCTCCGGTAATGCTGGAAAATCCTCTTCCGGAAGTCCCATTAATTTAAAAGTGCTCTTCCCTGAGGTCACCTTAAGCCAGTTATTGTCCTGGGACTCCAGCAATATATCTCCTTCGACCTCCCTTGCTATTTCAAATAGTTTCCGTGCAGGGATACAGAGCCCGCCCTGTTCCAGAATATCCGCTTTAAGAGGACCTTTCAGTGCGATGTCCAGGTCTGTTGCCATTAATGACGCTTCTTTATTAACTTTCAGTAAAAAATGACTGAGAATAGGCATGGTAGTTTTTTTATCAACAATGCCCTGGATACTTTGCAACGCATTTTGTATAGCTTCTTTTTGTATCTTCAGCTTCATCTTGCCCTCCTGGTATTAAGGCGTTTCGTTTCTGTAGATATAAAACCGTTACGTTATTAAATTTTAATAGCTTCTTATTTTCTTTATCAGATACTCGATTTTCTTATCGAATTCCTCGTCGCTTTTCCTGCGTTCTTCTATCAGCTTGCAGGCATGAATGACCGTGGAATGGTCCTTGCCGCCGAAATTTTTTCCGATTTCATTCAGGGACGAATCCGTGAGCGTTTTGCTCAGATACATGGCAACTTGTCTGGGAAAGGCAATTTCTCTCGTCCTCTTTTTGGCCTTTATGTCCTGCACTTTCAGTCCGAAGTACTCGCATACGGTCTTCTGAACAAATTCTATCGTCAATGCCTTTTCCTCATCATAAATCATGTCCTTCAGGATATCTTTTGCCATGTCGACCGTAATCACTTTTCCTGTCAGTGAAGAATGCGCCCCAAGCCTTATCATGCAGGCTTCCAAGTCCCTGATGTTTGATTTGATCTTGCTAGCCAAAAAGAAATTGACATCTTCGGATAGTTCTATCCCCTCCATCTCAGATTTCTTGCCCAGAATGGCCATTTTGGTCTCAACGTCCGGGATTTGAATGTCCGCAATAAGTCCCATACTGAACCTGGACCGCAGTCTCTCGGTTATAGGGGAGATATCCTTTGGCGGTCTGTCACTCGAAAAAACAATCTGCTTCTGGGTGTCATAAAGGGCATTAAATGTGTGAAACAGTTCTTCCTGGGTTCCGCTTTTGCCGGCAATGAACTGAATATCGTCTATGATGAGTACATCCAGATTTCTGTATTTTGTCTTGAACTCTTCCATCTTATCGTTTCTCATTGAATAAACGAACTCATTCGTGAACTGCTCTGCCGGTGCATACAGCAGCTTAACATTGCCCTGCTGATCGATTATTTTATTTCCTATTGCGTTCATGATATGGGTCTTGCCCAAACCTACACCCCCGAATATGAACAGCGGATTATATGCCTTTCCCGGAGCGTCGGCAATCGCCCTTGATGCAGCGTGCGCAAACTGATTGCTTGCTCCGACGACAAAGGTATCAAATGTAAATTTCGGGTTCAGAAATATTCCTCTGCTGGCAAGTTTAGCCCGTCTGTTTTCCTGTTTTGTCTCGATCTTCTTAATAACAGGGTCTTCTTTCTTATCAAAGACCTTGAATTTCACGGAAACATCTTTATTCACAAATTCCTTCAGCGTATCGGATATTATCCCCGGGAAGTGGTCCTCGATCCACTCTTTAAAAAACTTGTTTGGAACTTCCAGGATTATATTCTGGTCCTGAAACTGTACAAGTTTCAATGGTCGGAACCAAAGATCAAAGGCCTGTCCCCCGACTTTGGCCCCTATGGCTTCAATAGTTTTTGTCCAGGTTTCTTCGATATTCATGGTCTCTTTTTATACGAAACTCAGGCGTTTTGAGATGGTAAACGCAGTTACTAACATTTGTTTATAATCTGTTGATAACTTTCCCGGGTAGGAGAGTGAGATATTATATATCATATTATTTGCCATAGGCAAGTTATTTTATTTTCCCTTTATTTATCTAATGATAGTACCCGGCAGGCCTTATCACCGACACTGACGGCCTGGGCATAAGTTTTGATTTATAATGAGAAAAAGGTATGTTTGGTTAACTAAAATAGAAATTGATAATCGTGAGGAAAATGACCGCAATTAATATTGTAAATATAACCATGGTAATATTTTTCTGTTTTGCAAATTTTTCGTTTATTGATAATTCAAGACGCTCTTCGATTTTACTCAATTTATAGTCATTGTCATTCGGTCTCCTCTGAATTTCAGAAACCGCTTTTTTCAGCTCGCTGATCGAGGATTCTATTTTATCGTATATGTTTGAAGCTTCAGCATAACCGTTGTTAAGGTTTTTCATTTTGTATTCGTGAGAATCAACCATAATTTTTAGTGTCTCATAAGCCTTCTTCAGTTCTTCATATTGACTTGAAATGCTATGTACCGTTTCATTGTGCTGTTCCTTTAGCTGTGCGCTGCCTTTTGTACATACATCTCCTATCTGAGCGATGCCTGACCTTACCTCGCGAATTAATGCATCCGTCTTCATTTCCAGGTCAAATATTATCCCTTTTGTATGCTCTTCAATATTTATTCCGAGATTCTTTGTTGTGGTTATTAATTGCCCCAGTTCCTTCTTTTTCTGCTCTATTTCCCCCTCATGTCTTGCAAGTCTTTCCTGCAGTTCTCCTGCAGAATGCTTCATCTCTTTAACATCTTTTAATACCTGGATAAATGTGTCTACCTCATTATCCAGGTCCTCCAGTTTTTTCTGGACGTTTTCCGGATTATATTCATTACTGCTCATAGATTCCTCCTATATGAATCCCCCTGATTCGCTAAAATATGGCGGGTGGTTTATTTAATATTTTAACAGAATTTTTCCATTCTTCATAAGAATTTTATTATCACCGTCTTTATCAATGAGTGTCACCGTCGGATTAAACAAAACAAAGTCTTGGTGGAAAGATGTCTGTACATTCCCTCCAAAAGAACTGTTGTCCCCAAGCGCAATATGGATAGTACCAAGTATTTTTTCGGACTCGAGTATGTTATCAGGTCTTGACGCTTTATTGTTTGTGCCGATTCCTAATTCTGCAATATTTCTGTTTGCTCTTTTTTCCGAAAATTTATCTTCGAGATAGGCAATATATTGTTCACTGCCCTCTATTTTTTTTACTTCTCCTTTGTCTAAGTACAGAATAACAGGGCTTTTCAGTCTTCTCGTCGGGGCCCATTCAATTACCAGTTGTCCCGTTGCACTGCCTTCAAGAGGGGCAAAGTATACTTCTCCTGCCGGCAGATTGCTGAATTGACCGCGTTTTGTAATAATGCCCGTATCTATTTTTGCATCTCTTCCCTTCTTGGACATAATAACCGATGTCCCGTTTCCTGATTCAATTTTTATTGTCTCATATTTATTGACTCTGTCCGCTATTTTCTTTGTCAGATCCGCCATTTTCTTCCAGTTAACTGTCATGGGACC
>JBFLYJ010000539.1:0-2376 GCA_040756635.1 Nitrospirota bacterium | reverse complement strand
GTAAATACGCCCTTATCAACCACGGACTAGGTACGTTAAGAGTAAATATATAAAGTTAATTATTAAGAACAGAAAAAAATTAATATCGACAATATACATCAGATCTGATAATAAATTTTATAAAGAGGATATTTAACTTTATTCGATCAAAATACCGATAAATATGTGTTGATCGTTTGATTTTAAAGACAATTAGGTCAAATTGGAAATATTTTTATGAGATATGGAATTTGGATAAAAGATATGTTAAACTTACAAGTTGGAATTAGAAAAGGGAACATATGAAAGAAAAAGACGTATTTGATGAAATAATCGAGGTTGGAAAAAAACGGGGGGTTCTCACTTATGATGAGATTAACGAGGCCCTTCCCTCGGAGTTTTTTACCCCTGATGAGATAGAGGACCTGATGGACCTTCTCAGCGATATGGGGGTACGTATAGTTGATTCTGACGAAGCGCTCCCGCTGGAAGAAGTAGAGCCGCAGGAATATGAAAAAACTGAGGATCTTGTGCAAGCCTACTTTCATTCCATGGGAGATATTTCTATCCTTACCAAGGATGAGGAAGTCGAACTGGCAAAAAAACTGGATGAGGGGAAAGAAATAATAGCCGAAATCGTTCAGACTATTCCATTAACAAAGAAAATCGAAAAAGATTATATAAGCGATGAAGATATGATGGAAATGGAAGAGGATGAAAGAAAGGCGCATATAATTGATCTGACCCTCTACAGACTTGAACTTTATGTCGAAGTTATTGACGATTTCAAGACAGAACTGGATCAATACGGGGGCTCCATCAAGTCCCTTAAGTCTCTTATAAATAATGAAAAGGGCAAGAAAAGAGTACGGGGCGCGCTTCTGACTTCCATGGAGGAACTTGCTAACAGGGTCAGTCTGACTTTCAGGAAGATTGAGGGGGAAATAGGTATCAAGGTCGATACACTGATTACACTATGGGAGAGAATCAGCAGGGTCCAGGCATTTGTTCTTGAGGCAAAAAATGAACTGATCACTCGAAATCTCAGGCTGGTAGTTAATATCGCTAAAAATTACGTCGGCAGAGGACTGCCCCTTCTCGACCTTATTCAGGAAGGGAATATCGGTCTTATGAAGGCAGTGGATAAATTCAAACATGAGAAGGGGTTCAAATTCAGCACATACGCGACGTGGTGGATAAGACAGGCTATCACCAGGGCGCTCATAGATCAGACAAAGACGATAAGGGTTCCGGTGCACATGATGGAATTCTATAACAGGGTCACCAAGGCGTCAAGAGAATTGACCCAGGAATTGGGGCGTGAACCTACCGACGATGAAATAGCCAAGAAGCTGACTGTCCCCACGAGGAAGGTCGAAGAAGTTTTCAGGGCGATTCAGGACCCGATTGCGTTGCAGACCCCTGTGGGTGATGAAGACACGGAACTGGAGGATTTTATCGGTGACAAGAACAGTCCTTCCCCTTATGCTGATGCTGAAGGCAAGGAAATCTCAGGATACATCAAAAAGGTCCTTGGTACCCTGACTCCTAAGGAAGAAAAAGTCATCAGGATGAGATTCGGTATTGGTGTTGACAGGGACCATACGCTTGAAGAGGTAGGCCGGCATCTCACGATTACCAGGGAAAGAGTAAGGCAGATTGAAGCCAAGGCCCTGAGAAAACTTAAACATCCTAGCAGACTGAAGGCACTGAAGGCACTGGTCAGTACTTAAGATTAGTCCGGACAAAAAATAAAAAAAGGTGAGAGATAAAACATCTGCTCACCTTTTTTATTGTTAACTGAAAATGAATATTATTCCTGTCCCCACTCAGCGCCTATGTTTATTTCCTTGGCGTTATCTAGAACGACCGCTCCTGAAGTGCTAGGCTGTAGAGATACTATCTGTATTTTACCTATTGAGCTCTTCGCGGGTTCTTCTCTCAGCACAGTAAAAACATCCCCGACCTGGATACCGTCATTTTCGCCTTTATCCAGAAAAACAACGTTTCCTTTGGATACAAGATAAGAATTCATGTGCGACTCTATTATGTACCCGCGAATTTGGGGCGTGCGGATCGAAGAGGGGATAAGCGGCGGTTCCAGCTCTTCGTACGGCAACAGGCCGTCGCCTATAAGAATATCTTCGAAGGAATCCGTTATTTGCGCTTTTGTCAAGTTTCCATCCATGCCGGTCACTTTAAGAATCCCGACGATTCTTATTTGGTGCCCGATCCTTTCCCCAGAAACCGGATGTTTGACCATTTTTATATCGCGAATGGCAAAAAACCTTTGTGGTGTCGATTCGCCGTCTTTTTGTGAATATACTAATGCCGCCTTTTCCTTGGAAATAGACGCAGGAATTGAAACGTAAACTATATCGTTTTTACTGACCATTT
>JBFLYJ010000538.1:0-2376 GCA_040756635.1 Nitrospirota bacterium | reverse complement strand
GATAAAGACCGGCGTTGCCCCCGATCTCAAAATTGCATCACCCGTTGCGGTGAATGTAAATGGTGTCGTAATGATTTCATCGGTCTTGTCAAAATATTCCCGCCCCTTTAGTGAAATGGATAAAGATCGAAGGGCAAGCAAGAGCGCCTCGGTTCCAGATGAAGTGCCGATACAATGTTTCACTCCGAGATAACCAGCGATTTTTGCTTCCAGTTCTTTCACCTCAGGGCCGAGTATCCACTGTTGATGTTCCAAGCATTTTGCAATGGCAGAATCGATATCCCCCTTCATGTATTCGTATTCGAGTCTCAGATCGAGCATCGGTATCTGTTTCACTCCAAATCTCCTTTTAGTACGATCAACTTATCTTTATTCAGTGAATATTCACTTCTACAATAATTGCAGACAGCATGGCGATCACGGAACCGCAGCGAAGTGCCGCATTTGCAGGTCCAGCCGATCTGCCTGGCCGGAACTCCGGCAACTGTCGCATAATCAGGAACGTCACCTTTTACCACAGCTCCTGCTCCTATCATGGCGTATTTCCCGATCGTCACACCGCAGACGACAGTCGCGTTGGCTCCGATCGTAGCGCCCCTTTTCACAACCGTCTGCATGAACTCTCTTTTCCGCTCGATAAACGAGCGCGGGGTATATACATTCGTAAAGACGCACGAAGGCCCACAGAAGACTTCATCTTCGAGAACTACCCCTTTGTACAGAGAGACGTTATTCTGAATTTTGCATTTGTCTCCTATGGTGACATCAGGGCCGATGGCCACATTTTGACCGACAACACAGTTCCTGCCTATACTGGAACCTTTCAGAATATGAGAAAAATGCCATATCTTTGTTCCCTCACCTATCTCCACACCCTCATCAACGTAGGCGCTTTCATGGGCGAAATACCCGGCGGGATTTATAGAGGAGCGCTGGTGTGTCAACCCGGGTTTTGGAGAAGCGGATTTTGTGGTTCCTCGCAGGGTTTGTTCGGCCGTTTCGAGTATTTTTAATACCTTAAGGCCTTCGCGTCCGTCCGTAACAGGTACCTTCCTGTTTAACACACAATCGATAAAGTGTTTCAGTTCCTCCTTCAGGGGCTCGGCTTTTTCAACGGGCACCACCTGATATTCGGCCTTTTGCGCCACGGGAATCTTACCTTGTTTCCATTCGATTTTATGCGGATAGAGAAAAAGCTTCTCCGCACTCACATCATCGAAAACGGCCATGGCTTCCGAACCGACCACGATCAGTTTCTGTTCTTTGTAAGGATGAAGCCAGCTAACAAAAATATGGCTTTTTACCCCGTTGGGGAATTCCATCATGGTAAGTGTGGTATCGTATACTCCATTATTCAGATAATCACCGCCAAAAGCAGTGACATTGACGGGCTCCTCATTGAGAAGTGATAGAATGACCGAGATGTCATGAGGAGCAAAACTCCAGAGGATATTCTCTTCCGTTCGTAGTTTGCCGATATTGAGCCGGTTGGAGTAAATATATTCGACTTTGCCTAGTCCCCCTTCATACACCAACTCCCTGAGCCTGATCACAGCAGGATGATACCGAAGGATATGTCCAACCATGAGAATCTTTTTCTTGTTACTGGCAATATCGATAAGTTTCTTTCCCTCAGCAGCGGTCAAAGAGAGCGGTTTCTCCACGTACACATCCTTGCCGAACTCAAGGGCCCTCCTTGCCATTTCATAATGCGTAACGGCAGGTGCGGCTATAGCAACGGCCTCAATGTCCCTGTCCGACAGAAGCTCGCCATAATCCGTGTATTTCTTTACGTTCTTGTAAGGCTTCAGATTGGGATTGTCCGGGTTGCTTTCACAGATTGCATCGAGAGCGCCAAGTTCATAAAAAACCCGAAGAAGATTCTTGCCCCAGTAACCGGCGCCGACAACAGCTGTTCTGATCATAATTTTTTCACCTCTGCTTATTTATTACTCCGGCAAGTAAATACCAAAACGACGTCATTCCCCGGCTTGATCCCCCGATCAAGTCGGAGGACGGAATCCATAAGTGACTGGATGCTCCGATCAAGTCGGAGCATGACATCTTTCATCTATTTAATTGCCGTAGTAATAAAAACCATTTTGGATTCTTCAAGGCAGCATCCACAAATTATGGAAGCAGTTTTTAACTACGCTCTGTCGAAAAGATACAACTTAATGCCTTTGTACTCCTTGTAATACGATAAGCTAAAAGACTTGGTAAGTGTTTCTTTTATCAGTTCTTTCCTGTCTCCACTATGAGATAATACTACCCAAACCCTGTTGGAATGTTCTACGGTCTCCAATAATTTATTCATATTTTCGTCATCAACGTCTCTGCCTTTCTCCGGAAATCCCTTTTTAACCAGGAAGCCAT
>JBFLYJ010000537.1:0-2377 GCA_040756635.1 Nitrospirota bacterium | reverse complement strand
GATAACCGGGTCAGGTATATAACCCTCGATAGCATACGGTGAACCGATGATATCTTCCCCCGTCCATCCGGGGAGTATAGTATCGCACAGGGACACGTTGCCGGGGTCCGCTAGAAAATATTCCCTGTCTTCCGGGCAGCGCTTCCATACCCCCATGAGCCAGACGAAGTGGAAACCCGAATCCCTCAGCATGTCCCATTCCGATGAGGGGACCTGACCGACAGTCATTTGTGCCCCGTATTTCCGGGACAGTTCATAAAGCCATACCGCTGTGTTTATCTCATAAAGATTAGGGTTTAATGTCATTGAGCGTTTTTAACCTTAAGGGGAAAATTTAATGCCCCGTTACCGGGGCAGTTATCGAGAGCGTCCATTGTAATTAAATTGATGCCTGCGTTTTATCCGAGTAGAGGGAATTCATTTCATTGCCTTCAGCGTTTGGACATGGGGACATAACTACGCACCCCTTTTAACGACGAGAAATATGAAGGCCTGATTATCCTCCCCTGGATGATCTCTTCGATTCTGTGGGCCGACCAGCCCGAGACCCTGGCCATCGCAAATATCGGCGTAAAAAGCTCCTCAGGTATTCCCATGCACTGATAGACGAATCCCGAATAGAAGTCGACATTCGTGCATACGACCTTGCCTTTCTTCTCCTTTACGAGCCGCGGGGCGATCTTCGCGATTTTCCTGTACAGGGAAAACTCCTTTTCCCTTCCGGCCAGTTTTGCGAGTTCTTCCCCGCGCTGTTCGAGGAACACCGCCCTGGGGTCGGACATCGTGTAAACCGCGTGACCCAGTCCGTAGATCTTCCCTGACTTGTCGCCGGCGGTCTTTTCGAGGAGCATCCTGAGGTACGACCGGATCTCTTCATCATCTTCCCAGTCACGGACCTTCCTCTCGATGTCGCGCACCATCCTCACGACGGCCTCGTTGGCGCCTCCGTGCAGGTGCCCCGACAGGGAGCCGATGCCAGCGCATATCGCCATATAGGTATTGGCGCCTGAAGACGAAACGCACCTTGTCGTGAAGGTGGAATTATTGCCCCCGCCGTGCTCTGCATGGAAAATCAGCATGGTGTCGAACAACTCTGCCATAAGCCGGTCAGGGACGTCGCCGGTCAACATGTAGAGAAAGTTCTCGGCCGTGCACTTGTCAGGATCGGGTTCCACGAATTTCGATGAGTCATTTTTCTTCATCATTTTTTTCTGGTAATTGTAGGCGATGATAGTCGGGAACTTCGCTATCAGGTCTATGCACTGCCTGGTCACGTCCCGTATGTCCGTCGAATTCGGGCTTTTGTCAAAAAGGTGCATAGCCGACACGATCGTATGGAGCGAACACATCTGGTCGTCGTGCTGAGGCCTGTTAAGGATTATGTCCTTGGCCGCGTCCGGCAGGGCGCGCCTTTTGCCGAGAGCTTTCGTAAAGCTCTTCAGCGACTTTTCTTCAGGGAGTTCACCGGTCAGAAGGAGATAGATGGTTTCTTCAAATCCGAACTTCTTCTCGCTTTCCTTGCCGTTTACCAGCTCAGCGACATCATAGCCGCAATAGTAAAGCTTGCCGGGAATGGGTTTTAATGTTTGAGCACCGTCGCCGGCTATAATTTTTTCATAACCGATGACCTGCCCTTTGCTGGTGATACCGACAAACACACCTGACCCGTCATCATTCCTCAGCCCGAGTTTGATGTTTTTTGCCTTTACCAGTTTGGGATCTATCTTGTCATGCAGTAACGCGAGGGCTTCCACTTTTTTCAGAACACTTTCCATATCTGGACACCTCCGAAATAATAATAGCCTATTATTCTATACTTTTTCGGCTTCTATTGGAAGCAGGGGAAACGGTCCCGACTCTCCCGGGCCGTACCAGGAGCCGGCCGAAGTTCTGCCGCATGAATATATGTATTGACATACCCCGCAAATGACCTACAATTTAGATACGGTACTCGTGGAGTTGACACTGATTGTCATAACGGCAATTCAGGGATCCCCTCGGTCCGTCCTGCAGCATATGCAAAGAGCAGGAGCTGACTTGATAAGGTCACAGAATATCCGGTCCTGAGTTCATTGAAAAGACCGGGTTGATAAGCGCCCGGCATATGCCATTTTATGGAATTGCAATGGCACGAGAGAAGCGGAAAATAAGAAAGGAGCTGTAAAATGAGATCGAGAGGTAAATTCGTACTGGCAATAATAGCCGCCTCAGTCGTGATTTTCTCTGTTTCGGAGAGTCATGCACTGCATGAACTGTTCAGGACTCTGGACCTGAACAAGGACGGGAAGGTAGACCGGAACGAGTTCTCCGAAGACATGAAAAGGGAGGCGTTCGCACGTGGGGACGCGAACAAAGACGGTGTGCTGTCATATGAAGA
>JBFLYJ010000536.1:0-2383 GCA_040756635.1 Nitrospirota bacterium | reverse complement strand
AAGTAGCGGCTGCGCTCCTACACGATGTAATACTGGTTGATAGACTGGATACGGCTTTTTCGCTGTTTGAGCACCCCGATGCGGAAACAGTGCGGAAGCCCATTTATATCGTTACGCTTGAAGGTGAGGTACTTGAACCTTCGGGGTTGGTCTTTGGAGGTACCGATAAAGGGGTACTGAAGATAAAACGCCAGATCAAGGAAGTTGAAAGCGAAATAACTTCCAAAAAAGAAAAAATTACCGAGGCTGAAAGCATGGTAACCGCCCTCAGGGAAGACATCATTTCCGCTGAGAATGAGATCATCTCCCTGGATGGAAAGATGTCCAGTCAGGAGAAGCATTCACACGGCCTGAAATTGAAACTCGAAAATCTCGAAGAGGAAAAGGGCCGGCTGCAGCAGAAACATGAATATATTTCGCTCGAAATTACCGATGATCACAGGGAAATAGACAGCCTCAGGAACACCCTTGCACAGAAGGAAGAGCATTACAGGGGCCTTGAGCAGGAAAAGCTTCTTAATGAGGAAAAAATCCGGTCTGTCCAGAACATAATTTCCGAAAGGAAGGAATCACTCGAAACGACCCGCTCCGAACTTACCGAAGTCAAACTGGAGCTTACGTCGGTGCGTGAAAAAATAGTCTCGGTCAGAAGAGAGATCGAAAGGCTCCAGGCGGCGGTCGTTGAAATAGACCGGAAGAAGGAGGAGATGTCCGGAGAACGCGGCAGTATTCAGGAGACCATCGCGCAGAAGGAACAGCAGGTAGTAAAAAAGGATGAGGAGCTTAAATTAAAGATAATCGCTGTCAGCGAGATGCAGTCAGAGGCGGCGAAGATCAATGAAATCCTTGAAGCCAAGAAGGCCGAACTTGAGCTGATGGAAAAGCAGCAGAAGGACCTCGCTCGGCAGCTTGAGGCGATACACACCGAACTCAGTCACGTGGAGATGAAAAAGATGGAGCGCTCCATGAAACTGGATTACCTTAAGGAGGACATCCATAAGACGTATTCTATTGAAATAGAGACGGCCGATGTCCCTGATACCGTAAGTCCCGAGGACGAAGAAAGGCTGCCTGATCTGAAGGCGAAACTCCAGGAAATAGGGCCTGTGAGCCTCGGTACGCTGGATGAGTATGAAGAACTCAAGGGAAGGTTTGAATTCCTCACGAAACAGCGCGATGACCTGTTGAGCGCCATAACCGATCTTGAGGACACCATCCAGAAAATAAACAGGACCTCCAAAAAGAGGCTGGAAGAGGCCTTTGAAGCGCTGAACGAGAAATTCAAGGAGGTCTTTACCATCCTCTTCGGTAAGGGCAGGGCAGAGCTTCAGTTGACGGAGGGGAGCATCCTGGATGCGGGGATTGAAATTATAGCACAGCCCCCCGGCAAGAGGCTGCAGAACCTGACGCTCCTTTCAGGCGGGGAAAAGGCCCTGACGGCACTTTCACTCCTCTTTGCGGGGTTCATGATAAAACCGACCCCGTTATGTCTGCTGGACGAAGTGGACGCGCCTCTTGATGAGTCCAATACTGACAGGTTTATAAACCTGCTGAAAGAGATGGCAAAGAACATCCAGTTTATCGCCATCACCCACAACCGCAGGACCATGGAAGCGGCGGATTACATTTACGGTATCACTATGGAGGAACCCGGCGCCTCAAAGGTCGTTTCTGTGCAGTTATCAGAAGCGGTTCAGTGATGTGTCGGCCGGTCCCGTATGATGCGTACCAGTTGGCGGGATGATAATGACGGGGGAGATCAGTTGTCCTCTTTTCGATCAGGCGGATAAAACGGAAACGTTATCGATATGGTGCCTATTTGCGTTTTTGTGCCCCGGAAATTAAATGCGTCATCAGTCCCGATAGGATAAACATCCCTTTTTTCTTACGTCTGGTTAACCTGGTCTTTGACTGGACAGAGCTTGATGATGATACGGCCGGTCTGGCAAGGACCATTAACTTGTCGTAAGTCCTCTGCACCTTACCAGAGACGGATTGTATTGCGGTTTTGCGCGCAACCTTAGCGTTCCCTGACGACCTGCTTTTCTGCTTTTTCGTAATTCCGTCCTTTCCCGGGACTGTAAGGAGTTTCGTCTTCTTCAGTGCGGGGTTCCATTTTTCGGCGTTTACTACATCTTCGTTATATCTCATGTGTTACAGCTCCTGATTATGTAAGTCTTGCAATCATTATCAATATAACTGTTTCTGTTTTATTGAAGCCGTGATTGTTCTCACAAGACGGAATTTCGGCGTTTCGATCCGGAGGGCATCCACGTGTCATTACGTCAAAGGAAATTCAATGGGGGAATGAATGCAAACTTTTTTTCAGTATGATAATATTATACAGTCGCTTCTTTGTCTGATAAGACATACTGCAAATTGT
>JBFLYJ010000535.1:0-2385 GCA_040756635.1 Nitrospirota bacterium | reverse complement strand
CCAAAATAGGCGAGAAGCTCTGTTTTCCCTGTCTTAGTGAGGTTGCTGGGGATATTCTTGTCAAGCTTGGCCCTCAAGTGTTGCTCCAGGTGTTCGAGAATCTGGTTATTGATGCCCTTGGGAGCTGCCAGGCACCACTTCTCACACTTTTCCCTGGACACTATCTCACTGATGTCGGCGGCAATCTGTTTTATGATCCTTTTGTCTGATTCCAGCGCGATGTTGTGGGCCTCGCCGAACCCCGCGCCCTTGCCGTTCCTGCCCCCGGCCTGCCGGTATCTTCCTGCTGCATCGCTCAATTTATCTGAAAGCTTTAAACGGGCCTCGAGGGAGTCGTAGCTCTCGATGAGCTCCGTTTTCGGACTTTTTTCAAAGGGATCCTTGGTGACTCTGTAAGCCTTGAAATGACCCAGGTCAACTACAAAAATAACTTTGCTCATGTTATCCTCCTTCTCAGTGAAAGTGATATACATTCTGTTTCTCCTAGCTTCATTGTACCGCTTTATGGGCCGGATGACAAATGTTTTTTTGGCAAGGCTAACTGCTTGAAATAACAATATTTTTTCACCTCACGGCTACCGCCCCTCTGAAAATATCTCCACTGAGCTAATCTCTCCCTTGCCGGGAGGATTCGAGGAGACCAAGAAATTTACTCACTCTTGACCGGTCATATTCTGCCATGTCAAGAAACTCGATTCCTATGTCGAAGCGTTTCGAGCTCTCGTTGGGTATTGCAATGCAGGACGCAACTCTCCCCTGAAACCTTACGGGAAGGGCCTCATTCGGAAGAATGAGCGCCATGGGAAATTTCTTTTCGGCCTGAACGCCATTATGTAATTCCACAAGCACACCACCAAGACCCATCTTCTTGACAGGCGACGTCTTCGGGTAAAGCAGCGCAGCCTTTCCGTTTGTAAAAACCGTAAACCTCAGGGCGCTTGGCCTGTATTCGTCGCTTAACCGCTGCTCATTCGGAATGCCTGACACCCTGATAAAATCCTTCAGCTTCACCAGCTTATCGGAGGTCATGTCCTTAAAGGCAACTCCGGTTCTGTAAGCAGGAATAAACTCTCCGCCGGACTTCTTCAGGCTGCGGCACAAGGACTCCCATATGACAACGCACGGCAGGGAAAGGTGCATGTCGAGCTTGATAAGATATTTGTCACCAGCCTTCAGGCTCTTTTTCGAGAGTATGCAGGCCCCGCTCATGCTGATATTCAGGAGATCGATCTCTGCGGCAAAAAGCGTCTTTGCATGGACGTCCATATTCTCCACTGCGAACCTTTTGTACCGCCTTTTCCCACTGTTCTTCGCCGGACGTTCCGCCTGTTTTTGAATGAGATATGCATGAGCGTCGAGGAAGGCCGTATATAATTTACCTAAAATACAAATGTATTTCTCATGGCCTGACACGACATACGTATAAACAAGCTGGTTAACGGAATCGGAGAATTCCCTGATATCCTGCAGCTCATCTCTGAACGCGATGAGCGCTTCATACTGACGGGTTCCCTCGGAAATTACTCTGGCTGCTTCATCCTCTTCGTAAAGATGAAAGATTGCCAAACCTGATTTCCTTGTAATAGCGGTGACCGACAATGCAAATCCCTCTTGCCGGAGGCGCATAATCAAAGAAGAGCTAACAAAACAGAGAAGCATGGCTCTGGTGACTGAGCTCGCCGAATCCACAGAGCTTTTCATCGGGGATCGGCCGGTCTCTAACAGTGATCGGGTCACCATATGTGCGGCTACTGATACGGCAGCTTCTTGAACATCAGCTGTTGCCTTGAGCCCATTTTCAGCGCGGAGTTTATCAGAAAGGCCGAGAAGATTTCTGACAAAGGATACATCTCCGGCTCTTCCCTGCAGATAGCCGGACACTTCCTTGAGAAGGGTGATAACTTCAGTCAATGAATGGCTATGCAGAACAGCGTTCGTGAATGATTTCAACACCGAATTCTGCATTTCGGCAGGGATTAAATTATCCGTATAAAGGAGGCTCAGAGTTTTGGCCGTTTTCGCAGCTTTGTATATATTTTTCTCTTCGTAGAGCTTTGATCCGAAAAGACCGACCCTGGACTTCTTAACTGAGACACCCGTCCGTGAAATAATGATCCAACAGGGGTCTCCGTTATCCATCCTGATATGTGCCCAGTGCCCCTTAGTGGTATCGTCGAGGAACCCAATCAGTTTAGACATTCTTGAATCACCTGTATAGTTGAATTATATATCAAAAAAGTTCAACAAGCGAGATATCTTCGGGTCTGCGACAAATTTATTGGTAGCCATATTCTGCCAGTTTCTGAGACCCCCCTTTGGCAAAGGGGGGCGGGGGGGATTTTTTGAAGATTATTATCCGTACAATCTCCCCTAACCCCTCTTTTC
>JBFLYJ010000534.1:0-2385 GCA_040756635.1 Nitrospirota bacterium | reverse complement strand
ACCCGTCCCAGGGTCTTTATCACCGTCTGATGTTCGCCGACAACATTGTCCACGACAAAACCAACCCTGTGCCCTTCAGCGCTTACCAGCACTATCTGTTCTATCTCAGGCAGTTTCCCGTTTATCGCAAACTGTTCGCGCAGACGTATGTACGGTACTATCTGACCGCGTACGTTCGCGAGATGTCTGCCGTGCGCATTTGCAATGTCCTGACGGGTAAGTTCAACGCATTCCTCTACCGCTGAAAGGGGCACTACAAAATATTCATTTTCAATTTGCACGAGCAGGCCCTCTATAATGGCAAGCGTCAGTGGAAGCTTTAATGTGATCTTTGTCCCCGCGCCTTTCCTGCTTGTTATCCCTACCGAGCCCCTCAGGTTGTCAATCGCCCTCTTTACCACGTCCATTCCCACCCCGCGGCCAGACACATTCGTGACTTTTTCCGCGGTCGAGAAGCCCGGTGCCAGAATCAACGAATAAATTTCTTTTTCAGTGAGTTCCGCATCATGGGAGATCATGCCCTTCTCGACTGCCTTGGCGCGGATCGCGCCGGCATCCAGTCCTGCGCCGTCATCAATAATTTCAATCAGCACATAGGCCCCGGAATGCCTTGCCGACAGATGGACAGTCCCCTGTGAGGGTTTACCGGTGGCGCTTCGTATGTCAGGCATCTCGATCCCGTGGTCTATGCAGTTTCTTATCAGGTGTACCATGGGGTCATTGAGTTTTTCGATAACTGTTTTGTCCAGCTCAGTTTCGGCGCCCTCGGTCGTAAGTTCTATCTTTTTGCCGAGCTCTTGCGAAAGATCCCGTACCAGGCGTTTGAACTTGCTGAATGTCGTCCCGATGGGCAGCATACGTATGCTCATTGTCTGGTCTCGCAGCTCACCGGTCAAACGCTCAACTTCTTCTGTGGCAGAAAGAAGTTCAGGGTCATGCCTGAGTGAAGATAACTGGCTCAGGCGCGCCTGTACCGTGACCATCTCACCAACGAGATTTACGAGCTTATCGAGCTTCTCTGAGGCTACCCGGATGCTTGAGGCATTTTCAGTCTGCGGTTCTTTATGCTGTTCTTTCTGTTTTATTTCCTTAACATGCTTCTGCTCCGTTAGCGCGGACTCTACTTTCCCCACATCTACGATACCGGCCTTTACCAGCATTTCCCCGATAGGTTTCTGCCTGCCAAGCGTTTTCTTAATGTTTTTCTCGCTTATGTCTCCTCGTTCTACAAGGATCTCTCCGAGACGTTTGTGAGGGCTTGTTATCCTCTGTAAATCTTCAATTGTTACATAACCCTGACTGGCAAAAATATTTCTTAATATTCCCTGAACGGACTCTTCGTCAGCGCTCCCGCCGGTATCAATAATATTAATATTCAGCTCGCAATCATCTTCAATAAAAATAAAAACGTCCCTTATCGCATTTATCCCCAGATCAGTTGTCAGAATAATATCCCAGTACGTGTAGCAGGACTCGGGATCGATATCGACTATCTGGGGTATCGCGTCTGTCTGGGCTATGATACTGCATTTGCCGAGCCCTGATAATTCATTTATTAAAAGCACCGGGTTTATCCCTCTCGTGAATATGTCTACGGGAGGGCGGAACCGGATACGGTACGTTACGCTGTTCTCTGGTTCATTCCCTTTTACAGAGGAGGGGGCCGGGGAATTTTTTGCATCATCAGATATTACTGTTTTAGGGGACAATTTCTTGAGGGAGGTTATTATCTCCCCGGCTTTCTGCTTGTCTGCTGATTCAGGCTCATCCAGCAGGATCTTTATATAATCCCGCGATGAAAGGGTAAGGTCAATAAGTTCTTTTGTCACGGGGAGCAAACCATTCCGCACCATATCGAATGCTGTTTCAACCTCGTGGGTAAATGCGGCTATATCGTCAAACCCGAACATGGACCCGGAACCTTTAATCGTGTGCAGGGCTCGGAATATTCTTCCGATAAGCTCCGCGTCATCAGGCTTTTCTTCCAGCACCAGCAGCGAGGTCTCAAGCTCTGAGAGGAGCTCATAAGCTTCTTCCACGTAGGCGGTCTTGTGCTGTTCTGCGTTTGACATCAGTTTCTCTCCTTCGCCGGGTCCTTCCCCATCTCGGCCCCGAGACAATTTTCTTTGCAGTCCAATACACACCCTGTGCGCTTTATAAATCCCGCGCTCCTGACAGCCTCCCTGAACACTTCAGGACAGGGTCCTGACAGGGTTAAACCCTTGTTCAGGTCTGCTGAGGTCTTGCTCACCGAGCAGAGCAGCTGCAGAAATGACAGGTCTATTTCCGCAATGTCTTTGAGATTTATGGATAAATTTGAAGAGCTTTCAAGTGTTCTGATGAATATCCCCTGAAGCGCAGACGCGTTTTGTACGGTCAGTTCAC
>JBFLYJ010000533.1:0-2388 GCA_040756635.1 Nitrospirota bacterium | reverse complement strand
CAGGTCTTCCGAGCGCCTTTGCGCGTTTGCCTGTTCCGTATTTCACAACGTCTTCAAGCATCGATGTGGCTAAAAATGCGGTCTGGGGACTTATGACCCTGCTTCCCTCAGTCCTGTTGTTTTCAAGGACATTGCCTCCCGCATCCACAATATATTTGACGGCAACCGGCTTCATTTTCATTCCGCCCTGCGCGAATACTGAAAATGCCGATGTCAGCTCAAGAGGGGTGACGCTTAAACTGCCAAGAGCCAGAGAGAGGTTATAGGGCAGAGGCCCCGGTATGCCGAGGTCGCCTGCAAATTTAATAACATCTTTAACGCCGACCTTCTCAAGCAGTTTGATGGTGACAATGTTTCGTGAATACGCAAGCGCTTCCCTCAGCCTTGTCGGGCCGTAAAATTTCCTGTCGTAGTTTTCCGGTCTCCATTCCCCGAACTGCTCCGTGGAATAACTTACGGGATCATCCATTATGGTGCTTGCAGGGGTGTAGCCGCTGTCCATAGCGGCAGCATATATTACAGGCTTGAACGCCGAGCCTGCCTGACGCTTTGCAGAGACAGCCCTGTTAAATTCGCTTTTACTGAAATCATACCCGCCGACTACCGCCTTGATATAGCCTGTTGAATGCTCTATAGCCACCAGCGCCCCCTGCGCAAGGGGATCCTGCTCAAGGGTGAAGACAGGCTCGTTGCCGGAAAGGTCTTTAACCCGTACCCTGATAATATCGCCTGACCTCAGGATATCTGGCAGCCTGAAATTACGGTAGTTTTTAATCGTATTGCCTTTTGAATCAATCAGCCGGCCGGCCCACATTGTGTCCTGAAGAAATATCCTCCCGGTAAAGCCCCTTGCCCTGACTACGGCATTTGAATCGGATACGGTGATGACGGTTGCCGTCATGATGTCGCCCTGATGCATGACGACTTTACCGAACGGTCTTTCTTCCTTCAGCTCTTCCTTTAAATCAATATCCTTATGACCGATAACCCCTCTGAAGCCCTGCCTTTTGTCCAGCTCTCTGAGACCGTTCTGCAGGGCGGCCTGCGCGGCGGCCTGCATACTTCTGTTTAACGCGGTATAAACCTTCAGCCCCCCTTTGTAGACCTTTTCGACCCCGTATCTTTCTTCAAGATATTTTCTGATGTTTTCAAGATAATAATTCTGTGTATAAGACCCGCTGCTCATTCCTGAAAGATGCAGCGGCTGCCTGTACGTCTTCTCCACGTCCTCTTTTGAAATGTATCCCTCTTCCTGCATCCTTTTGAGAACGACATATTGTCTTTCCTTTGTCTTGTCAAGGTCGCTGTAAGGGGAAAACCTGCTTGGGGCCTTGATAAGCCCGGCAAGGACAGAGGCCTCGGCGAGATTTATGTCGGAAACGGATTTGCCGAAATACGCGCGTGTCGCCATCTCAACGCCGTACGCGCCGTGCCCGAAATATATCTTGTTAAGATAAAGCTCAAGTATCTCCTCTTTGGTGAGATTCTTTTCGAGCCTGGATGCAAGGATGGCCTCCTTCATTTTCCTGACAATTGTCTTCTCCGGGGAAAGGAATAGCACCTTCGCAAGCTGCTGCGTAACTGTGCTCGCGCCCTCTTTTATCCTGCGCGCCATCGCGTCTTTTACTATCGCCCGCATGATCGCGATGAAATCTATCCCTTTATGCTGCCAGAACCTCGAATCCTCAACCGCAACCACCGCCCTTATCAAATTCTCGGGGATCCTTTTAATCGAAACGTGTATGCCCTTTTCGATTTTGAACTCGCTGACGAGAGTGTCATCGTCCGCGTAAACCTTTGTACCGTTAACAGGGATATACCCCTTGATCTCCTCTATCTGCGGGACATCCTTTATCAATGCCAGATAGCCGCCGGTCAATACTCCGGAGACAAGAACGAGCAGAAGAAGCAGTAATTTTAAGATAAAGCTTTTCATAACAGATGATTATAGTTACCGTTAAATCGAACTGTCAATTTCCTGAAGGGATTAACCACAGAGAGCACGGAGGATTTTTTACTAACGGGATAGATAGATTAGCTTGCCACCGTCATTCCCGCGCAGGCGGGAATCCATGTTTTTACAGGGAATTGGATTCCCGATTACTACCTCGGGAATGACACTTTTTATTCTTCGGGTCACTGAAATGATCTTCACTTCACCAATCCTCTTATCCTTCGTATTCTTTCCAGCACAGGCGGATGGGAATAGTGGAAAAGCGCATACAGCGGATGCGGATGCAGGTTTGAGAGATTGTCCTTTGAAAGTTTCACAAGCGCGCTTATCATGCTTTCCGTATCACCTGTCATTTCATACGAATATCTGTCGGCTTCATTCTCATGACGGCGGGAAAAGTAATTGAATACCGGGCTGAACGGGAAGGAAACGAG
>JBFLYJ010000532.1:0-2389 GCA_040756635.1 Nitrospirota bacterium | reverse complement strand
CATAGGTATAAAGACCGTGATCGTCCACGGCGGCGGGCCCAAGATAAACAGCATCATGGAAAAGATGGGCAAGAAACCGACCTTTGTCCAGGGGCAGAGGGTAACTGATGAAGAGACTGTGGACATTGTTGAAATGGTGCTTGGAGGCCTCATCAACAAGCAGATCGTTTCCCTGATAAACCGCCACGGCGGGCTTGCTGTTGGTCTCAGCGGTAAAGACGGGAATCTCATAAAAGCGAAGCGGAAAGTCATCACGAAAATATCCGCTGAGACCGGAGTACCGGAAATAATCGACCTCGGCCTTGTCGGGGAAGTCGAAAGGGTCAATCCCAGGATTCTTACCGCTATAGAGCAGAGCGGGTTCATCCCGGTAATCGCCCCGATCAGCGCGGGACAGCAGAGCAAGACCCTTAACATCAACGCGGATTATGTTGCGGGTGAAATCGCGTCAGCGCTGAAGGCCGAAAAACTGATACTCCTGACCGATGTGGAAGGCATCAAGGACAAGAAGGGCAAACTGATCTCGACATTGAATATCAAGAAGATCAAGTCTCTGATCTCAAACAGTACGATCTCGGGCGGCATGATGCCGAAGGTCCAGGCCTGCCAGAATGCCATCGACGGAGACGTGAAGAAAACCCATATCATCGACGGCCGCACCCCCCACGCACTGCTTCTGGAGATATTTACTGAAGAAGGCATCGGGACCGAGATAGTCAGGTAATTCCCGGATTTCATCTATATTCATAATCAGGACCTATCTCAGCCGGGTCAGAATTATCTATCGCATTTCGCTTGTTTTGAACACCCGGACTCCGGTTTCTCTTTGCCCCCTCTTAGGTTAAGAGGGGGACGGGGGGAGTTACATATGGAAGTCTGTCATACCCGCCCCCCCATAATGACATTCGAGGGCACCCTCCGGCGGCATCCAGTCTGCCTCCGCACTTCCGTGCTTCCGATCTTTCTCACTTGTGCCTTCCCCTCTTCCGCACTTTACTGCGCTTGACATACGGGCGTCTATTCGTGTTTGTATTCATTGCATTTTTACTTTTATGTATTTTTCTTCATTTTGTCATTCATCTTCGCATCAAACTTTGATTTGTCGATAATGAACCTCTCGTGTTTTCCTCGAGAGACTAAATCAGCATTATCATAAACTTCAACTTCAAATAACAACCTGCGTCTGTCAACTTCAACCAGCTTTACTTTTGCAGTCACCTCTAATCCGGTAGGGGTTGCAGCTATATGACTGACATCGATGTGGGTTCCAACAGTCTGCTCTTCCGGCCAATTAATGTGCGGGTTGATTGCCTGAATGCAGGCCCACTCAATGAAACCAACCATATAACCAGTCGCAAAGACTTCTGGCATTGCCTGAAATTCTTCAGATTCAGGGTAAAGAGCTGGGACCGTTTTCGATTTAGATATTTGGAACCTGAATTCATGTTCAATCCCGGGCATCAGAGTGTCTTTCATATTTTCTCCTTTTTCAACGGATATCTCGCTGGGTCAGCAAACAAAGTATAATATCAGCGCAGCTGCTGTATACTTTTTCCGAATGCATTGTGCCTTAATGAATATAATACATGTCACGTGTAGTATAAATATATTCCTTGCCTTCAACCACTAAGTCTATTCTTCCTTCGAGAGCTATACCAACTTGCGCGGCATGGGAGTGTTCTGTCAAGTCGATATCTTCAGCGAATTGCATAAACAATATTTGTTGATTATATGATTGAGAAAGATATGCCTTGTTCCCTTTTAGAGGGATATCAGCCTCTGGAAGATTTCTGGTAGGTCCGGTAAATATCTCCATCATATTTCTTTCTAATTGTTGCACATAACGAGTCTGTAAAAAAAGTCCCTCCGGCTTTAAAACCAGCTGTTTTCGCGGGTCTCTTTGCTCTCTTACCCGGTCTGAAATCGTTCACTACAGCGCATGTTGCAAGCTCATTTTATTAATCATTAACCTGCAATTTTTCTAAAAGGACTTTTTCTACAGCTTCAACGAAGAGTTGACTGAATGCAGACCACCGCATGACTTAAAAGAGCAAAAAACTGTTTTTAAAGTTATACGCTAAAATCAGTCAGTAAAGACGTCCTCGGGTCCGCATTCAGTCCAACTACGTGTTATCCCTGTGGTTTTACCGCCTCAATAGTTGCCGAAACCACATAATCCTCAATCTTGCTTCCCGGCATCCAATCACGGATAAATGATTTGCTCTCAGCTTTTGGCTTGATCCGAATCTTCTCGAATCCAGCGCCATCCAACATGGCCTCGATCTCGTTGACAGCAGACGCACCTGCAATGCATCCCGTGTGAAACGCCATATCATTTTTTAAGTTATCAGGCAGTTCAGCGGTCACAACAACATCGGAAATTGCGAGC
>JBFLYJ010000531.1:0-2395 GCA_040756635.1 Nitrospirota bacterium | reverse complement strand
TTCTATGGTCCAACCATCCGTACAATCAAGATCAGGCGGTCATCGACCGGCTCTTTGACGCCTCTTCGGAAAACCTCATGCTGTTTTATGAAGGGAAGAAAGAATCCATCTACAACCCAGCGGTGTTGAACACCTTCGAAGCCTTTGACCGCTCTATGAGGCAAAAGCTGCCGGATATTTATAAGACCTCCATGTCTTTGAACAATATGGCGGAGATGATCAATGTCACCATGCATGACGGGGATATGCTCTGGTTTGAACTTCCCAAAAACGAGGATCTGCTCCTGTTCGTGATCGGCTACATCAGGATCAATACCGGACCTGATCTTTTGTTCCGCTTTGTGGACCCATCGCTTGAACGTTCCCAGATCACGATCTTTTTTGCTGATCATACCTCGGATAATCTCAACCGTATACGGAAGGCTGCCTATGACTTTTTTGCTGACCATCCCATGAAGCTGGACACCGGGGAGTTCAAGCTGGCAGGAGGGAGAATCGGGCTGGAGATGGCGGTTAACGAGAGAATGATAGAATCCCATTCCTTGATTGATGGTATGGTGCTTGGGGGTATCTGTGTTATGTGCACGATATTCTTCCGCTCTCTGGTTGCCGGACTCATGTTGACCCTTCCCCTCTTAATTTCTAACGCGCGGGGCTATGCATATATGGCCACGAACAATATCGGGCTGACCATCAATACACTTCCGGTCGCCGCAGTAGGTGCTGGGGTGGGAGTGGATTTCGCTATCTACATTTACAGCCGTTGCATCGAGGAATTTCCCCATCAGAACGGCTGGATTGATACCATCATGATGGCTGTCCGAACGTCCGGCAAGGCAGTAGTATTTACCGGACTGACTACGATTTTAGCGATTGTCACCTGGTATTTCATTTCGGCAATGAGATTTCAGGCCCAGATGGGTTTTTTCGTATCTATGCTACTTTTAAGCAACATGATCCTGTCCGTAACGCTTCATCCGTTCATGCTATACATGTTTAAGCCGCGTTTCGTTACAAAGCAGGCTTCACATTCATGGAAAGCGTGAATCAACGTCTTTTAGGTTCTTATAAACGCTCTGTACTAAGAAGGCCTATTTACACAACCTAATACGAAATTAACAAAGCGGGAGGAATGCTTATGGGAAGAAAGAAGGTCTTTTGTATGGCGTTCGGTTTGATGGTGGTTCTGGCTTTGTTGTGCAGCGCTGCCAATGCGGAGCGGCTTGAATTATTCGGCAAGCCGCTTGATGTTTATGGGTTAATTTCCCAAAACGCTTCCTTTGGCTGGCATCAAGAATTTGACACTGAGGCCGGCCTCAATTCGTCCATTTGGACCGTGCTGCTGGAAGGGGCGTATCAGCCCACCAGTCGACTCAAAGCCTTTGGACAATTCATCCTGGTGGGGGACTGGGTGTATGCCCTGAAGAATTCCGATGATAGTTGGGTTCGAAAAGAATTCGACAAATCAGACAGTGCTCTCGAGCTGGATGACCATTACTGGCAAATCGTCAAAGAACTGCACTTGACCTGGTCGTCAGGGAATTTCCTGTTCAGGATTGGGAAACAGATCATCTCCTGGGGGGAAACTGATGCAATTAGAGTCATGGATCAGATCAATCCATTAGATGAACGCCGGGGAATTGCGGACGTGGAATTCGAGTCAACCATTATCCCCATCTGGCTGGTCAGGGCCGACTACTCACCGCCGATTGAATCTGCCTGGCTCCAGGATTTGAATATTCAGTTTTGGTTCAACCCTAATGCGGATTTCATTCCAGGCCAACCTCTTCTCCCTGGCAATGATGTCGCCGGGATCTGGGGTCCCTATATGAGACTCGATCCCACCGATCCAAGTCTCCTGTTGGGTTCCCTGGACCTGAGAACGGAAGAACCGGATGCATGGTCCTCTGAAGGGCACGAATACGGCCTCAGACTCCAGGGATTGATAAAAGATGCCCTGGTCAGTCTAAATGGATTTTATGGGCGGGAAAACAATTTTGTCCTCGAACCGCTTCCAGTTGATCCTGGCATTTCATTTGCCGACCGTTTCATCCTCGTTCATCCCACAGCTATGGCCACCTATCCATACCTGAGATTTGTAGGGGGGACCTTCAGCAAAGATTTGCAGTTTGTGGGGAACCTGGTCAAGTATACACCGGTCTTGCGGGTGGAGACCCTGTATGCCTTTGACAGCACCTTCTCAACCGTTCCGGGCACACTGGTGAAAAAGGATGAGCTTCGATGGGCGGTTGGCTTGGACTGGAAAACAGACATTTATTTTCTGAACCCCTCTCATGGCATTAGCTTCAGCGGACAATTTTTTCACCGGAAGATCTTTGATTTCCCCGATGAGGCTCCGCTCGATAGTTTCGAAGATGACAATTATACCGCTACG
>JBFLYJ010000530.1:0-2416 GCA_040756635.1 Nitrospirota bacterium | reverse complement strand
TACCGGCGCCGTGCTTCAGGAGACAGTCCGTAAATCCGCCGGTTGAAGCGCCTACATCCATAGCTGTTTTGCCGCTCACGTCGATATCAAACTGCCTGATCGCGTGTTCAAGCTTCAGGCCGCCCCTACTGACATAAGGCATTTTTTTTACTACAGTAAGCTCAGCATCCTCTCTTACCAGCGCGCCGGCCTTGTCGACGACCACCCCGTTGACCAGGGCATTGCCTTCGAGAATGACGGCCTTCGCCCTTTCCCTGCTCTCTACAAGACCTTTTTCAAATAATAATTTGTCGAGGCGGGCTTTCTTATTGACAGTGCCGGGGGCCACGGTGATATTACCCTTATTATTGACCGGGATTTAATGGTTAGGGCGATCGCTCAGGGCATTCGCCTCTTTTCCGACCAGGACCAGGACACTTCTGGCGATGCCTTCGGCATCCAGTCCTAACTGCTCCCTGAGGAGGGCTTGTGTGCCGTGTTCGATAAAACGGTCGGGGATTCCGAGAATTTTAAACTTCATTCCTGAAACACCGCACGCGGCCAGTTCTTCCAGCACCGCGCTGCCGAAGCCCCCTGAAACGGCGTTTTCCTCTACGGTAAGTATATACCCGATCTCCTTCGCAAGATAGCAGATCAGCTCCGAATCAAGCGGTTTAACAAACCTCGCATTTACCACGCACGCATCAATATCGGCCCCTGCAAGGATTTTTGCAGCTGAAAGAGCAGGGCCTACAGTGTTACCGGCTGCCAGGATCAGTACGTCCTTCCCTTCCCTTACGACCTCCGCTTTCCCTATCGGGACATTTCGTAATTCGACATCCTCACTGGAATCAATCACCGACCCCCTCGGATATCTTATAGCCGCCGGTTTGTTAAGCGACAAAGCCGTCTTGAGCATGCACCGGAGTTCATGACCGTCTTTAGGGGCCATCACGACCAGGTTCGGGATATGCCTCAGATAAGAAAGGTCAAAGGTCCCGTTATGTGTAGGCCCGTCATCTCCGACTATACCGGCCCTGTCTATGGCAAAAACCACCGGCAGGTCCTGGAGACAGATGTCGTGGATAATCTCATCATAGGACCGCTGCAGGAATGTAGAATAAATCGCCACTACCGGTTTAAGCCCCTGTGCGGCGAGACCCGCCGCAAAAGTCGCAGCGTGAGGTTCCGCTATACCGACGTCATAAAACCTTTTAGGGAAGGTCCTGACGAATTCCGAAAGTCCGGTCCCCTCCGTCATTGCGGCTGTTATGGCTATGATACGGTCATCATCCGCCGCGAGTTTGGTAAGGCAGCTGCCAAAGATTTCGCTGTAGGATTTTGCTGCAGAAGGTTGTGACTCGCCTGTCTCAATGTCAAACGGACCAACGCCATGAAAGTTCCACGGGTTCTTCTCCGCCGGTTCATATCCCTTTCCCTTTTTTGTGATTGCATGAATAAGGACAGGCCCGGGGAAGTCCTTAAACGTTTTCATCGTCTCTATAAGCACGTCTATCTTATGCCCGTCCACAGGCCCCACGTACTCGAACCCCAGTTCTTCAAAAAGGAGGCCCGGGACAAAAAGCCCTTTTACCGTGTCCTCAGCCTTCTGGGCTATCTTAAGCACCGGCTCACCTACCCCCGGTATCCTTTCGAGGAAGTGCTTCGTCTCCTTTTTAAACCTCGTATAAAGGTCCCCCATCATGATCCTTCTGAGGTAAGCGGAAAGGGCCCCGACATTGGGAGAGATAGACATCTCATTGTCATTAAGAACAACAATGATGTCTTTCTTTAAATGACCGGCCTGATTAAGGCCTTCGAATGCGAGTCCAGCTGTGAGCGCCCCGTCTCCTATGACCGGGATTACCTTGAACTTTTTCCTGTTATGGTCCCGCCCCTCCAGTATTCCAAGGGCGGCAGATATGGATGTGGAACTGTGGCCGGTCCCGAAGGCATCGTAAGGGCTCTCGGTCATTTTCGGGAACCCCGACAGGCCGCCATGTTTTCTTATGGTAGGGAAAGAACCGAGTCGGCCAGTGAGCAATTTGTGCGCATAAGCCTGGTGCCCGACGTCCCAAATGATTTTGTCCTCGGGGCAGTTAAATACGTAATGAAGTGCTATCGTGATGTCCACGGTCCCGAGGTTTGAGGCGAGATGTCCGCCGTTGGTCGCGACGGTCTGTATAATTATATCCCGTAATTCATCAGCCAGTTCATTCAGCTCGGAAAGCGAGAGGGTCTTAAGGTCTCCGGGGCTTTTGATCTTTTCAATGTACATGGCGTTTCTCTAATTGCGTCTTGCTATTATATATCTGGCGATCTCTACCAGAGGTTCTGCCTTCCTGTCTAGATATTGTATTGCGTCAATCGATTCATTTACAAGTTTTTCGGCCATCTGCCGGGATTTATCAAGTCCGAATGTTGACGGATAGGTGTT
>JBFLYJ010000053.1:0-11896 GCA_040756635.1 Nitrospirota bacterium | reverse complement strand
ATTGAGAGGGCGTCGGATTGTGCGCCGGTCCCTGTATCAGGCAGGGCTATGAGCGCGCGGACCGCGTCCAGACGGCCGACGGCCGGTGTCTTCTGCGGATGATATATCCACTGTACCAGGGGGCCGGACACGCCGTTGCGTATCTGTCCGCTGGTATAGAGTCCTGCGAGTATCTGAATGCCGCTTTTTACCGTGGAGGCCAGCCATCCTGCCGTCAGGTTTTTCAGCATCTTCATCTGCTGTGAATTGAGTGATCCGGAGCCGTCGCACGCGATGACCAGCAGGGGACGACCTCGCTGGTCTGCTTTTTCCTCGATCCTGTAGCGCTTGAAGATCGAAGAGGTGAAATCAGCGATCGGAAGACGCGCAGGGTCGAGTGAACCGCTTGTTCGCAGTTTCTGTATGACCGGTATCTGTTCGATGTTGGGATACAGACTCTTTCTCAGGCTGTCGGTTATCGGTTTTGCTTCATCAAGCAGCATATCGACCGACACCCGGCTGTCGGAGAGTTCAACCGCCCTGTCATGTATCTCACCGCTTGCCTTCATATTGTCGCCCATATCAATCGACACCTCATGCCCTTCCGAGGGGTTCCCCTTTATGGGACCATCGTTGAAGGGAGAATGTTTAATGGCTGACTGAAGGATGTCGGAACGCATATCTTCCCAGCTCGTCTTCTGACCGCCCGCTTCATCAAGCACTTTCGCAAAATTCTGCAGGATATTTGCGATATCTGACGGCCCGGATGCCTCTCCGCTGTCGGTCTCTGTCTTGGGGCCCGCACTTCCGACGGACACTGCACTGCCGAAGATATTCGTAACCGGGTCAGGCGTCTCATGCAGAAGCGGGGGCCTGGGCCTTCCAAGAGGCGGGTATTCCCCCGTCCTGTCGAAGTTCTTCGTTTTTTTTGCAAAGCCCTCCTTCTGACCGCTGCTTTCAGCAGCAGCGTCGCTCTCTTCTTCCGGCTGCTCTTTCACAGGCGGGGGAAGGTAGCGGGACAACGCAAGACATATTTCTCTTACCCACTCCACTCCGAGATCAATGAGCTCCATGCTCTTCGTAGATTGAAGTTTTTCAAAGTATGGAGCGCTCATGATCGTCAGCCTGTTCAGCAGCTTTTTTGTGAAAGGATGAATTTCGAGACTTCCCCACTCCGGGACAATGTCCCCATAGAGTATCACCGCCCTCAGTATCTCCCCCAGGGAAGTGAACCTGAGGTCTTCCTGGGAGGCTGAGAACAGGCGGTACATTTCTACCGCTCCAAGGGATTTGATCCTCGAGAGGTCTTCAAGCTGAAGACGTGTCTGTATCCAGTTAGTGGTGATGCCTGCGACAACCTTGTAGGCCGCCGGGTCCACATAGACAAGGTCAGCCTCTGCGGGGTTTTCCAGATAGGATTTCAAATGCACGTGAAGTACCCTGGTGTTCGCCCTTGCTTTCAGTTCGAGAAATGCGGTCAGCCCGACAGCGGCATAGGCGGCCGGCATTGACGGATACGTCGAATAACAGGGGCTAAGCTGCGGCATGACCAATGGTTTAAGGTCGTTTTCACTGATTGCGCCGGCGTTACGCGCAACGTCATGCTGGGCCTTTTTGACGAGGATGAAGAAAATCCTCTGCGCCGCGGCCCTGATATCATATTCAAGGCTGGTCTTGAACGCGTCACCCGGCCCAATGCCCGCCCAGTCGGTCTTCGTGCGCTTCTCCCTGTATCCGCGCACATAGTCTTTTGAATAACCTGCAGCGTTGCTGTAATGTGTCGTCATTATCTCCTCCTCAGAAGAAGTTGCCTCCCATCACCTCGTCCTCCTCCAGAACAGACTGGAGTCCGAACACCTCATTAAACACACTCGATGCCTTTTTGCGGTCATCCATACTGGCATTGCCCAGGAGCGTGACCTGGGCGACCTGCTGTATGCTGAAATGCGGAAGGGCGTTCGCCATCCTCAGGAAGGCGATGTAGCCATAGATGGTGGGCGGTGTTATCGACCGCAGGTTTCCTTCTCCCCGCTGCTGTCTGATGACGTTGCCGAGCTGGACAACCTTCACTATTAGATCAAGATTGATCTTGCCGCTGCCTCCCGTTTCCCTGAATATATGTTCCAGCACCTGCACCTCCTGCTCAGCGGAAAGATAGTCCAGGGTGAGGTTAATGGAAAATCTTCTTTTCAGTGCGTCGTCGAATGTCACCAGGGTATGTGTCGAATCATGTTCCGCCTGGTAATTACTGTCGGCGATCCATGAAATGATATTGCCGTTTATGCGCGCGCCGTCAGGCAGGACGATGTCTCCCTTGGTCATCAGATTAAGCAGTCCGCCCTGGACGCTGGATGAGTGCACCCTTCCGATTTCACGGAGCCAGATAAGAGAGTGCTGTTTCTTCCCGTTTTTCTCCGCGTCTTCCAGGGCCATCGCGAGCCTGCTCTTCTCATCATAGGTCGTACCGTCCCGCAAGGCCCTCCGCTGGTACAGTTCTCCCGGCGCCTCATACGTCGCCATCTCCACCGGATACAGATGGAGCGGGCGAACGGGCAGTCCCAGGGCGGTGCAGACGTTGTGGAAATTTTCCGGGACAAGATACAATGCCTCAATCAGGGAGCTCTTGGCGCTTCCTGTCGGACCTGACAGATGGACGAATTGACGAGACGTGATACCGAAGACCAGCGTTTCTAAGATATGTTTCGGTATGAACAGGGGGTGGTTCCCCACAGCAGGCCTCAGTTCGATCAGGTCCGTCGGTCCGGCTTTTTTGTATTCCCCCTGTTTGTAAATGTGATAGACTCTTCCCATGGCTTCCTCCTTTTCAGTTTTTTATAATGAGCTTTCCTTCGTGTGCCTCGATAAATATCAATTTACCTTCCCATGAGCCGCATCCGTGTTTCGCTTCGGCAAGCGCCCGAGAAACGAGCATACGGCCGTGCTCCAGTACAGCCCTCGCACCGAAGGAAACAATACTTGATTCCATGGACGTGATAATCTTGGCGCCTAGTTCCGCTTCCAGAACCACACCGGCGATCTTCGCATTAAGCCGTTCCGCAGCTGACAGCGCTGCATTTTTGATCGACCGTTCAAGAATCATGCCGAGTGAAGGCCCGTCAAGCGGCTCAAACACGATCGGCGTGCCGACCCTGCTGAGAAAGGCCCCTGACAGCATGGTCCTGATCTCTTTCGCGACGTTTCTGCCGATCTCTCTTCTCGTCGGGAGATTGTTGAATCCGATGCCTTTCCTCATGCCCTCATCCAGACCGTCCGGCAGGTTCATGGTAAAGGCAAAGATCACGTTAGCGCACGAGAACATCGCGCCTGTCGCACTCTGTGCCTCTCCTGTTTCGAGGACCTGCAGGAACAGGTCAGCAAGTGCGGCCCTCACCGATGGGACCGCGTGGTCCAGATCACTCACCTCTATTAAAGCGCCGGAGTAATGCTTAGCGGCCTGTTCAAGACGTCCTGCCTGGTGCGACATCACGATTCCGCGTCCTGACCCAAGCAGTTGGCTTGCCGCGGTGTGATAATCAGGCATGCTCGCCGCGTCTATGTTCACGTACGGGATATTAAGCAGTTCCGCCAGCAGTCTAGCGCTCTCTGACTTGCCGGTTGCCGGCGTCCCCTGCGCGCAATAGCGTACAGGCTGATGCAGCGGACGGGTCAGGGACTCCATGAGCAGATGGGACGTCAGACGGTCAAGTGCGAAATCCTGGGCGAGAATATGCCCGTTCAGATATGCGTACAATTTATGATAATCGCCCATAACGCGGACAAACTGTTCCTGTACTTCACGCGACCTCGATACACGCGGACGGGGACTGAGACCGGAAAGCGTCTCGGAGAGCTCACCTGCTTTTTCCGCAAATGTCCCTGCCGGCTGAACAGCCGCGTCTTTCCCCTGGGTCCATGTCCTGACGGTCCTGTTTGCGAGGATTGGGAGTACACGCAGCTGCTTTTCGGCGCTGATGATTTTGATATGCGCGGACGTCTCCTCAACAAGCGCAGAGATGTCTTTTTTCGGCAGACCTCCGGCCTTTCTTGCAGCTGAATGTACTGCAAACGGCACAAGCCGTTCAATATCAATATCGGGGACATGAGACACGACCGGACAAAGCGGGTTGTTCGCCCCCCCCTGTCCTCCTGCCAGGACGGACTGCAGCTCAACCATGGAACCCGTGAAAATGACCGGTTTGCCGCTGTAGAAAAGTGCGCTCAGAAGCGCCCTGGTTTCATTGCCCATTTCGTATGGATTCATACCGAGACTCATGGATACAGCCTGTATGACCGGGATAATGGATGTCTTTCTCGTCAGCTCGACGAGGGTTTTCGTACTGACTGAGGGCATGAGCAGCTGTCCGAGGTAGCAGCCCGATTCTCTCAGGAGTGAGCAAAGTACGGACAAGGCATAACTTACCGAAATGCCGTCCGGTGCTGCGATCGCAACAGCTGCAGAGCCGTTCAGGTAATCCTTGATATCCAGTGCCCAGGAACGCAGCTCCGGAAATGCTCCTGACAGGTCCCCGTCCAGGCCGAGGACCGGGCTCAGGAATTCAGAAACGTCCTTAAATACATTTTCGATGTCCGTGTCTTTCCTTATGCCCGGCAGTTCGCTCTGGAGTTTTCCGGCTGTCTCATCAATATGTTTCAGCTCATTTGTAAAAACCGACACCCTCGTCAAAGTCATAGGTGAAGGCGCTACTTTCATCACGACCCAGAGAGATGATTCCCCGTTCACTTCGCTCTTCGGGGGAAGAAGGTCTATCTTTTCGCCGAGCTTGGACAAATGGCTGAAGAACCGCACAACACTCGCCCTGAAGTGAGACGGACATCTTACTACTTCTATTTCTATCGCTATGTGCGAGTTCTCCACTATTTTGCCCTCGATCGACAGGATGCCCTTTCTTTCCGCGGCGCTTTGCTTTGTGATGAAATTGTTGCCGTCAGCCGCGATCTCAATTGCTAGTGAAATCTCTTTTTCGCACAGGTCCGCGACCTGCTTCAGTGCTGCCTGTGGTTCTTTGACGTCCCAGATTTTTGTACTGTTAGAATTGATCTGATTCATTTCATCATTCCTTTTGTTTGAAGTATGATTTTTTCTGTTTATTTCCGTTTAATTCTTTGGATGGACTATTCTGTGGTCCGGCTTTATTAAGACTCCGGGTAAAAGGTATTTCCAGAAAAACATATTACATGTCCATCAATAGAGTTATTGACGGACAGTAAAGGCAATAATTGTGTGACCGTGCTTTCGGTCTATTGAAATTACGGGAAAAAGAACAAAATTGCTATTTTATTGAGGAGCCTGACTGATGCCTCATTTATATGCAAACATCATAAGCCTATATATTTCGTGACGCTACTGAAGGTCCTTAACAGGTTTTCAACAAATCACTTCTTATGTTGAAAACGGTCCTCATAAATACTCCACTTTTCCACATTCATTTCCCACTCGCAATAGAGTGAAATCCCCTGATAATTAATTGGTAATCCGTTAAAGCTGCTTAAGCCTGCATGAATAGCAGGCAAAGCGTTGAGCAGGTTCTCTACTTTCGGATCATGATATCCGACTCCGGCATCGTCATACACGGGCAGTCCGAGAAGAATATTTGAATCCATCGACCACTCAAGTACTTCCCTGGTCCATTTCGCGATGATATATTGATAAACTTTATCGAAGCGAATCGAAGTGTCATACATCATGACAACTATCTGATCAGAACGTTTAGCCACTTGACGGTAATATTCCTTACCCCAATGCACGTCTGTGAAAGGATGCAGGACTGTTGAAGGCGGGAATGCGACAACCGAAAGTATCTTTCCCTCTGGAAGCACCCTGCGCACCTCATCAAGCAGCGTCAAAAAGTGTCGGTAATCATCCGGACACGGTTCGATATTGATATGTATGCCGGCAAAGTCACTATGCATTTTAAATAACCTTGATATTGAGTTTGTGAAATTTCTGCGCCATTCATCTTTTGCAGGAAACGCCTGAACACCCAGCACGCCGCCTACCCAGGGCATTACGCGGAACCCTTTAAACTCATTCATAAATCTTTTAGTCTGTTGCTCATCAACATCAGGGATATATCCATTTACAGATGTCGGGCATAGATGAGGGAACACATCGGTAATGTCATGGCTGCGAAGAAGTGTCGCAAGTTTCTCTATTTCGTCTTTATTGCGGAAGTATGAAATCTTTTTCTCTTTTTTGTTCCTGATAAACCACGGGTCATCACCCAGCCAGCCGTGCTGCAGCCATATGCCGTTATGTTTTCTGTTGTTTCTGCCGTCGGTAATATCATTGCCGGGTCTCCAGTTCGAATACAAAATGGCAATAGCCGCAATGAAAATAATGACCATTACCGCACGCAGGAGATACTTTCTGAAAATCACAATCCAACCGCCTCTTAGCATTCATTGAAGTTACTCTCTCCTATTATTGCAGGAACGCCTGTTTTGTGCCATTGCCATTAATTTGACGGAAGCGTATCTGCAACTACTCCACTAAAAGTCACTTTTTACCACATACATATGCCTGCCTTAAAAACTGAAGTTGAGAACAATTCCGGACATACATGCTTAAAAATATTTATGACGCAATATGATTTCAGCATTTGCTTTGATGGCTTATTACCTTTATTCAACAAGAGACTGCAGGCATGATACAGTATTTGAGCGGATTTTTTTGCCGGTAGTGAAGACAGGAGGTCTGAACAGGCAAAAGCCTCGGAGTACCGCAGGATGCGGGACGAGAATGAGCCGAAAATACTGTATCATGCCTGCCTTGCATTATTATGCATTCACTTCGCATTGTAAAGGTTTTACAGTAAGGCCGCTTGCCTGATTTATGCGACGTTAAGGTTTACTCTTTATTCTGGACATCGATGCATAGGGATATATTTCCCAGAGAGCTTTGATAGGACTTCAGTATATAGCGCTTATTCGATCTCAGATCATCCGGCATGCCGGCATAATACGGGACTTCACAGCCGTATCCCGTAAAAAACCTGTCCTTAGCTTTCAAGAGCAAAATGTCATCCGTTTTTTCAACCCCCATTTCCTCCAGAACCTGATCGAAACCATGCTTTATGTCCACCTTGATTTCCATTCAGACCTCCTGTTATATGCTTAGATTACAAACATTACAATTTCTCAATTTATCATTAAGAATATTTCTTATCTTTTTTATCTGTTCAGATTCATACCATATCTCCTTGAAAGAGCTTTTCCGTAAATCGGCCAGCGGCTTTTCGTAATATTTCTTCATCTTCAGGCAGGGGTACAGCCCTCCGTCTTCACTTATCGAAAAGAACGAGAAGGCCGCTTTACAGAGCTTCGGTTTTTTATCGGACGGCTCTTTCGTATGAAACATTTCAAATTCCCTTATCTGATCATCATTAAACATTTCATACATGTTTCTGATCTTCCCGTCATCTCTAGGAAAAATAAACGGGTCGTAATGCACCGGGATGTCAAGCTTGTCTCCTATTTCAGTCTTTATACCTTTATATGAGTCTGAGTTAGACTGCATGAGAGAGCAGTTGATGCGAAGGGCAAAGCCGGCCTCCTTTAAAAGGCATATGGCTTTCAATGTCTTTTGAAAAGAGCCTTCCATCCCTGTAATCCTGTCATGCACTTCCGGCTTTGAGCTGTAAAGGCTTACGTGTATTCTGTATATATTTGAAAGTCCGTCCATCGCTTTCACCGTCTTATCGTCTATCAGGACACCGTTTGTATTCAGTCTCAGCACGAATTTCTTTTCGTTCAGATACTTCAGGACATCTATAATGTCACTTCTCATGAATATTTCTCCCCCTGTCAGGACCAGCCCGAAGGTACCGCTCTCATACAAACCATCCACTATTTTAATAACGCTTCCGGTATCCAGAGTGTCCCTGTCCGTATAAGTGCAGTAGCAGTGACGACATCTTAAATTACATCTTCCGGTCAATTCAAAATGTCCGCTTATGGGGAGATGATTTTTAAAAGCCCAGTAGTTGACCGTACCCAAATCCACCTCCTGAACCGGTTGATCGTTCTCTCTGCTCCGGTGACAGCCATTGATCTCTCCCTCTATTTTAATGAGTCCCAGTTCGGCCAGGCGCTTAAGTCCGGGATAATCTTTCTGACTGACCTGCTTCTCATACGCAATTTCCTTCCATAATACAAGATTTCTATTCTGCAGCAATGCAACTCTGTTTTCTTTCACATTCATTACGACCGCAAGCGCATTACCATATATCCTGTATAAAAGTTCATCCGGTCTGCTGACTCGTAAATCCGGCATGATTCACCTCCACCCGGCCCGGTTATATTGAGGTCCCGCGGGGAACCTGTTTCTCGTCTCGTTCTGTCTTGCTATGTTTATCAGAATTCCTGCTGCGGCCATATTGATCACAAGGGCCGAGCCTCCGTAGCTGATAAATGGCAGAGGCAGGCCCTTTGTAGGCAGTAGTCCCATGGCAACCCCGAAATTTACGACTGACTGGACACCTATCATCATTGAGAGACCCACGGCAAGGTAATAGCTGTACGGGTCTTCAGTCCTGGAGGATACTTTCATTCCTTTCATAAACAGCCAGACAAATATACCGACAACACACATGCTCACCAGAAGACCGAGTTCTTCGCCTATGATCGAAAATATGAAATCATTATGAGCCTCCGGCAGGAACCCAAGCTTCTGTTTACTGTTTCCAAGCCCCCGGCCTAAAACCTTGCCGTTATGTATCGCGATGAGTGACTGGATCAGCTGATATCCGCACCCCAGAGGCTCCTCCCACGGGTCGAGAAAACATGTAAACCGTTTGAGCCTGTAAGGAGCGTACTTGATGAGCACGTAAGCAGATGCAATCAGGAAAAGCACCAGGACACCCAGGTGCTTTAACCGGACGCCCCCGATGATCAACAGGCCCGTTGTCAGGATTGCAAGACTCATGACAGCGCCGAAATCAGGCTGTATTATGATAATTGCCTGAAACCCGGCCACTATCCCGAACGGGATGCATATTCCGTATCTGTAGTCTTTCATCCTGTGAATGTGTTTATCCATGTAGTTCGCGAGAGAAATGACAGCTACCAGCTTTATCAGTTCCGAAGGCTGGAATGTCAGCGATGTAGGCCATATCCGTATCCATCTCTGCGCCCCGTTTGCCGAACTGCCGATACCCGGGACGAATACGAGCAGCAATAACAGGCTTGATACCGCGATCAGGGAGTAGTTATGCGATCTGGCTTTTTTATAGTCGCTCATTGACATTGCAAACATAACAGCGGCCCCGACGCATACAGTGAAAAGATGCTTCCAGAAGTAGGCGGTCGCACTACCGGTGCTCTGCATCGACATCACCGATGTCGAGCTGTATACCATCAGGACCCCTGTTCCCGACAGCAGGCCGACCGCTATTACAATGTCTTTTGCGTCACTGCTCTTCATGTAATCCTGTTCTGTTTCTTTTCTTCAGGGATGTACTCGAATTTGTATTTAACATAATTCTAGTCCTCACCGCTGATTTTGCTTCCTTTCAGATACGGTGTGACCCTGTCTTTAAGCAAGTCGACAAGGTCGTAATCCATATAATTATATTCATCCGGTATCCCAAGACAAATAATCCGCCTGCCCTCACAATCATCTTTAAACTTATTTCTGATATATTCTCTGTGTCGTTTTTCCATAACGAAAATGATGTCAGCCCACCTGATTAAATGCGCTTCCACATAATTCTCCGATGTGAAGCCTATACCCGCGGAGCGTGCCTCTACGCCTGGGTAATCCCTGAACACCTTTTCAGCAGTCGGACTTCGCATCCGATTTTCAGTACACACAAACAGGACTTTCATATTTATAAAGGTTTTGCTTCCTTCACCTGAGCAATCTCTCGAACTTGTGATGTCTTTTAATTTTTACTGTTTTCTTCGCATAAGACACGAAACGTATCATCCCTGAGGCCCTCGAAATGCGACTTCATCGCGCCGGTCACATTAAAAGAGATTTGAACTTTTGGAAATTCTTTTTTACTGTTATGAAATATCTGATTAAGTGACTTATTATTGGACACGGAAGTATTAGGCAGCAGGACCTCATGGTACCGGAAATCACGAAACATCTCCTGAAAAGCGTCTTTCAGTATCTGGTAGAAAAGCACGTACTTCGCCGAAAACTCGGAAGTCTGGATGCGGTCGATAAGGAGATACTGTCTGTATTTGTGTTCCAGCTGCAGCATATAAATATTTCCGCAATACACCTTGTTGTCCCTGAACATCCTGACATTGAAAAACTGAGGGGTGCTGAAGTGGTTTACAGCGAGAGTCCCCTGGCTGCAGTCGCCGGACCAGCGGTATTTCTCCAGATCCAGATAATCCTTGCACGGATACAGGTACAGCGTCTGCACACTGCAGTGTTCCATAATTATCCTGTCTATTTGCATCATATCACATGAGACCAGTCTGTCATTAGGTTTATAAAGAGAGTAAAGCGTCAGGAGCTCTTTTTCCGCAAGAAACATTGTACGGTACATGCTCTCAAGTCTATTAATTTCGCCCGTCATATTGTGAATAAGACTCCTGATGGAGGTCTTTGATTCATCATCAATAACCGGGGTCCTTTCGATAAAAGCAAGCAGGCGGCGCAATGTCGATATGAAGTCATCCTTCTTTCTCGAATTAGACCGCGGCGCGAGGTGAAACAGCGCGATCTTCAGGCTTGCGGGACCCTGGATCTTTGAGAGTTTCGTAAAGAGCTTTTGTCTCATCGACGCGACTATCTTCGTGTCATTGATAAACCGGGACCTCATATAGGACGGTATCCTCACAAACAGGAGCTCTGCCAGCGCGTTTTCATGCAGGGTGGCGTCCTGCCTTGCCAGGGCGATATTCAGCGCCTGCATGATATCACTGTTTCTGTTATCGTGAAGGGCCGCGGCGGTTATCAGCCGCTTTAATTCCCCTCGAGTAATAGATCTGGTCCGGTCGCTTTTGATGATAGAGATAAGCTCGTCCCTGATCAGCCCGTTAAGCAGACTGTCCCTCTTCAAAGAATACGCTTGTCCACGAAGACGCTTGCTGAAGTCCCCTTCATTTGAAGGCATTGCGTAGTCATCGAGAAAACCGGGATCACTCAATATGTCGATATCCGGGAACTGTTCGCTTATAAGTTCGGAATTGCCTATCCTGTCCAGCGCCTTTGATTGCTTGTATGACTCAATATGCTGTGTTATCTTTTTCTCCTTCAGGATATAAAAGTCCCTTGAAACCGGCTTCGCATCCTTAAGTACTGCAGGTTTTTCTATGACCGGGATGTCGCCCGAGAGTGTCAGGAGCTTACTGTAAATCTGCGTCCCGAGTCCAAGGACATCATGCTCGCCTGCCAGCTTTATATCAGATGCATTCTCCATCCTGTAGGGTACCGCTAGAGGATCGTCACTGATCATGTCCCGGACAACCTCTTGTTCATGAGACGGGCCGGGGGCCTCCCGAGGGCAGAATAAAGGTACAGTCCCCGGAGGTTCCTCTGCCGAATGACCATCATTCCGTTTTATCATTTGCTCGTACACATTTCGCAGATGAGATACGTCCGCGAAAGGGTAATGAATTCTGATGCCCTGCGCGTGCATCCATTGAAGCATGGACAACGCGGAGATCGGTTCATCGTTTGATCCGGCCACTGAGGCCAGAAACCGCGCGTTTAATATCGACCTGTTTCTTTGATCAATGACGATGAGCAGGACGTCATGAGATATGTCCGGAAGATTCTCAAGAAGTCCGGCGAGCCAGCAGTCACGGAGAGTGTCCATCAGTTTAAGAAGCTCCCCGATACCTGACACGCATTTTGTGTCGATCTTCTTTAATACTCCCGCCGCCTTTCTGCTTGCCTTAATGTTATAGAGCTTCTTTACTATCACTGACGGTGTTG
>JBFLYJ010000529.1:0-2421 GCA_040756635.1 Nitrospirota bacterium | reverse complement strand
AACGCCCAGTGGTCATGGTTGTTCTCGGCAAGTTTCTCCACCAGTTCCCGGAGAGAGCCGGGAAGCTTTATGTTCGATGTATCGATGGGATTAGGCTTGTAGCTCATGGGTTTTCCTCCATGAGACAGTGTATCATATTTAGCACTGGGAATTGATATGATCAGCGTGTGTACGTATAGCAAATGAGGGGGGTAGTGCCCCATTGGTAAAGTCACAAACCATGTTTCCGTCCATTCACACGATAGCCTTTATCGCTTTCTCCAGCCTCCTCAATGCCTTTTCCTTTCCTATCACATCAAGCACTTCAAATATCCCGGGGCTTTGAGTGCCGCCGGTCAGGGCCACACGCACGGGCTGGGCGAGCTTGCCGAGTTTTATCCCATGCCTGTCCACTATAGATTTGAAAAGCTCTTCGATTCCTGACTCGGTAAATTCCGGAAGCGCCTCTAATCCCTGCTTCAATTCGACAAGCAGATCACGACTGTCCTTATTCAGGAATTTAGACTTGGCCTTTTCATCATACTCAATGTCTTCAGAGATATAGTAACGCAGGGACTGGGCCAGTTCGATCAGGGTCTTTGAACGCTCCCGCTGGGTGGCGACCGCTTTCGCCAGCCATTGCTTATCCATCATCTGTCCTTCGGATATTGTTCCCTCTTTAACCAGAAAAGGAATAACAAGGTCTGCAAGTCTTTCCGGTGTTGAATTGATTATGTACTGGCTGTTCAGCCAGAGCAGTTTTTCGGGGTTGAATACCGCTGCCGCCTTACCGACGTTGTCAAAAGAAAAATATTTCACCAGTTCGTCCCGCGAAAAAATCTCCTGGTCGCCGTAAGACCAGCCGAGCCGGACGAGATAATTAACAAGCGCCTCCGGCAGATATCCCATGTCATAATACGCCATGACCGAAGTGGCGCCGTGGCGTTTGGAGAGCCTCGCCTTGTCAGAACCAAGGATCATCGGCAGGTGGGCGAACTTCGGCACAGGATATCCGAAGGCATTGTAGAGCTGTATCTGCTTAGGGGTATTGTTCAAATGATCGTCGCCCCTGATAATATGGGTTATCTTCATGTCTACGTCATCCACGACGACTGTTAAATTGTACGTCGGCGTGCCGTCGGATCGGAGGATGATCAGGTCATCAAGCTGTTCATTATCAAAAGAGACCGTGCCTTTTATCAGGTCGTCAACCATGGTCTGACCTTCTACCGGCATCCTGAACCTTACAACAGGATTGACACCGGCAACAGGTTCTTTCAGGTCCCTGCATTTACCGTTGTACTTAAGCGGTCTGCCCTGGGCCATCGCCTCTTTTCGTCTTGCCTCAAGTTCTTCAGGAGAACAGTAGCAGTAATACGCCCTGCCCTCTTTCACCAGTTTGTCGGAGTAACTCCTGTATATGTCAAACCTGTCGGTCTGGCGGAACGGTCCTTCGTCCCAGTCAAGGCCGAGCCACTTCATCCCTTCGATGATGGCCTCGATATATTCATCGGTGGAACGGGTCGTGTCCGTGTCCTCGATCCTTAATATGAATGTCCCGTTGTTATGCCTCGCGTACAGCAGGTTAAAAAGGGCCGTCCTGGCCCCGCCTATATGCAGGTAACCTGTGGGACTTGGCGCAAAGCGTACTCTGATTTTATCTGTCAATGTGTCCTCCCTGTAGTGTTGTCAATATAGCGGGTGCATTGCAATATGCCCCCGAATGCTTATTAATATATTCATGTAAAGAGAGCGGTCCTGACGGAAAAGCTTTACCTGCGATACCGCTGCGAGATTCATGAAAACACATGAGATATATTTTTTATCTTTATTAAACGTTATGTCCTTCCGGAAAGGCTGAACGCCAATATCATATCGCATTGTAAAGGTTTGACGGCAGGGCCGATCTCGTGTTTAAGCAGCATTAAGTGTTACCGTCATTTACCCGCCTTTTCAAATATTATGAAACGGAACAGTCCCGTCTTTTGCATCACGAACTTCACCATGACCATAAGGGTCTGCAATCCGTATTTGATGCTCCTCTTTAAATTTATGGATGAAGCCTCCGGGAAATAGCGCGTCGGGATCGGAATGTCTCCGATACGGAACTTATGATATACCGATTGAGCAAGGAACTCCGTGTCGAAGATAAAGTCATTTGAGTTGTGCTTGTAATTTATAGTTTCGAGGACCTCTCTTCTGTATAAACGGAATCCCGTATGGAAATCGCCTATGTTCTGACCCAGGACTATGTTTTCAATGAACGTCAGGAAACGGTTGCTGATGTATTTATATACCGGCATTCCCCCTTCAAGTGTCTCTTCCCTTGTCCTGATCCTCGAACCCAGGACAACATCGCAAATGCCCGTGGTAATAAAACCCGCGGCAAACGGAATGACGCGGGGATCGTACTGATAATCCGGATGGATCATTACAACGATA
>JBFLYJ010000528.1:0-2434 GCA_040756635.1 Nitrospirota bacterium | reverse complement strand
CCCCTGCCTGATATGATCTGACCTCTTCTGCCTCAATGTCGGGGTTCGGATCAGTATAGAACACTCCTACTGAGCTCATGCCGGTGTTCGGTATAGTAAAGCCTCTCGCAGCGGACAGCCTGAGCAATGTCTTTTCACCTGCCTTGAATGTTGCCCCGATGCTCGGGCTTGTGAAGTCTCCGGTGATGGTATTATGGTCATATCTTATACCGGGTGTCAGTGACAGGCTGTCGATTGTAATCGTATCGTTAAAATAGACCGCATACTTATCTATTACAGGGCTGTCCTCCAGGACCTCAGGATGCCCAATGGTCTGGAAGTACGGGCCAAATGCAACCTTGGCATCTTCTTCGGTGTGACTTATGTCTACGCCAAGGACCGCGCTTTGCACACCGTAAGTCCATATAAGCTTGGCGCTCCCTCCAATGGAATCATCTTCATACAGACGGTTTTCAACAGGATCACCCGGGACCTCGACATAGAAGGGTGAAAGATCATAAAGACCTGAACCGAGGGCCCTGCTGTCCTGCTCGAACTTGTGTGTGGATGAATAAAGGGAGATGTCCAGTTTCAGTTCTTCTGACAGGGCGGCATTAAGGGACGCTGCAAAAAAGATGTCACGGATTAAAAGGTTGGAAATTATATCTCCTGCCAATAGTTCTCCATCAGTTGCGTCATCATCGAAATATCCCCCGCTGAAACCAAGGTTTAAGTCCTTTGTTAAAGGTATGCCGATCTTTGCATAAAAGCCGTTTCTGTCATAATGTCTGTCTAGGTCTTCCCTGATACCTTCAGACCTCTGCTTTCCTGCAAACAGATAGTAGCCCAGGTTTCCCGCCTTTCCTGAAATGCCGGCATTATAGTCCTGTGACTCGCCCTCTCCGTAAGAAGTGCTGAGAAGGCCTGAAGGTCTCTTAGTATCGCCTGCTTTTTTGGTTATGACGTTTATCACCCCGCCAAGCGAAGATCCCCATGCGGAAGAAGCAGGTCCCTTGATAATCTCTATGCGGTCTACGATAGCGACGGGTATTTGATTGAGGACCGCGTTTGCCTGTGCTAAATTCCATACAACACCGTCTAGCAGCACGAGCACATGTCTTGACATGTCGGTCCGGTGGACAGGGCTTTGTATGAAAACCAGGGCGCTGCTTGCAAAATCCCCCCCCTGCGGGGATACGACAACACCAGTTACTCTGTTGAGGACTTCATATAAGGTATGCGCGTTCATGTCCTCAATGTCTTTAGCGGTGACAACAGTCATGTTCTCAGCAGCCTGTGATATAGGTTTGAAATGCCTCGTAGCCGTCTCGACATAAAGGTCTTTTTCCTCCCAGAACAAAAGCAGATCCTCTGCCGTAGCAGTCTGGAGCGCGGCATATTCCTGGGCAAAGGCAAATGGACAAACAGTAAGGAGTATTAACACTGATAATAAAAATTTGTTAATCATATTAGTGCTCCTCCTTTGAAGAATAATAATTAAGAATGATCTTACAGAAATGCCTTAAGTAATTTCGCAATAGTCTATGACATCGCAAAGAGAATGTAAAGAGAAAAAAGACTGTATATCAACCAGGTATATAGCAGTAGCGGCGCAGATAAAAGGACATCTGAATATTATACTATCCCGGGGAGGCATGGTGAATTAGCAGAAAAATATTCCGGGCATCGTTTTTCACGGGAAACGCTGCGATTTATTTTTTTCAGGAATCGATTACTTCTTTTTTTCCCTTTTCCGCTGCGAGGGCTTTTTTCAGTTTGGCGATCTCACTCTTGAGTTCCTTCATTTTCAGCTCCCTGCCTACCGCCATTTCATAGAAATCCTCAAGCTCCTTTACCCTGTTCTTGAGTTCATCTTCGGACCTTAGGAGTCTCTGCTGGGTTTTTTTCATGTCGGTTATGTTGGTTGCCATGATGATAGTGTGGAGGAACTCGCCCTTATCATCGACGATTGAATATGAACTCAGGTACAGCCAGTGGCCTGAGTCTGTCATTATCTCGATATTCGACGCGGGTTTTGCGTCGTCTCCCCTGGTCGCGTAACATGGGAAAAAGAGGGAGCATTTTTTGCCGATTATTTCGTCGGCGGATTTATTTGCATAATTGATAAAGCTCTTATTGCACCTTGATATGTTAAGCTCCTTATCAACGAGCACGATCAATTCGTTCGCGCTGTCGAAGGTCATCTCCCATTCAAACTTTGCCCGCCTGATCTCCTCCTCTATTTTTTTCCGCTCCGATATGTCCCTGGCCACATGTATAAGTCCGATCAGATTATTATTATTGTCGTAGCGTGGCATGGCCCTTAGTTCGAGGTACATGTTTAAATGAGGTTCGAATATTTCAAATGTTGCGGGCTTTCCAGTCTTCAGGCAGGCGCAGCTCGGGCAGTTTTCAGGCGGAGCGTCCGTTCCATGATAATACTTGTAACACTCTG
>JBFLYJ010000527.1:0-2440 GCA_040756635.1 Nitrospirota bacterium | reverse complement strand
GTCTCACTATCAGCGGACTGGATGTGCCGGCCGGGATGAAAAATCCTACAGGCGGTGATATCGGGATAATGCTGAATTCCGTGCAGGCCGCCCAGATGTCGCACGTCTTTGTCTATAACGCATGGGAGGTTAGGACTTCAGGTAATCCCTATACTCACTGCATACTTCGCGGCGCGGTCAACCCCTATGGGACCATCATCCCGAATTATCATTATGAGGACCTGATGAGGCTTGCGGAAGCTTATAAAAAAAGGGACCTCCGGTATCCTGCTATCATCGTTGATACTAATCACGCTAATTCAAACAAAAAATTCCTTGATCAGCCGAGGATCGCCAAAGAAGTGATGAGGAGCCGCATTGATTCCGGAACGCTCCGTACCAGAGTCAAGGGACTGATGATAGAAAGCTATCTTGCAGAAGGTTCGCAGAAGATATCCGAAAACGTCTATGGCAAGTCTATAACCGATCCCTGCCTCGGCTGGGAGGATTCGGAGCGTCTGGTGAGGGACCTGGTTGAGCTGGTCTGACCTCCTGATTAAATAAAGGGACTGGAGTCAAATGCCGATGAGATATTCGTACAGGAGATATATTGTTCTTAAGCAGGAACTGATATTTCTCCGTGATTTTTTGGGGAATAATTAACAGGGGGTCAATAATGTCTGATATCAATGGAATAAACGTAAGACCATTTTCCCCTCAGAGAGAAACAGAGGAGAAGACCGGGAGTGTCCATGTAGGCAGCAAAAAAGACTCGGCAGGAAAAGCAGCTGAGAACACGGTCTCAGCAGAGGTCAACAGGCTGATCATTAAGATGCATGTAAAGATCACAACCGAATCAAGGGAGCATATCGGTACCCAGGCCGGAATCAAGAAACATTCTGAAACCCCAGGCCTTAACCTTTCCAAAATAATGTACAACGGCAGGCCGATTACTGAACTTAGCCAGGATGAAGCAAAGGCACTGATCAGTGAAGACGGCTTTCTCGGAGTGAAAAACACTGCCCGGAGGATCGCTGATTTTGCGCTGAAAATGGCTGGAGACGATCCTGAAAGACTGCAGACCGCTCGTGACGCGGTCATGAAGGGATTTAAAGAAGCGGAGAGTATATTCGGCGGAACGCTGCCCGATATCAGCTATGACACAATAAATAAAGTACTCGAAATAATCGATGAGAAAATCAGGGGGCTCGGAGGCTCGGTGCTTGATGTTCAGGCATGACGGGGTTATAAAGTGATGTTAACCATTAGAGACGTACTGCAGTCAAAGAGTTCAGCAGTCTGGGCGGTAAGTCCCAACGACACTGCTCATACCGCCATGGAGATCATGGCGGAGAAAAACATCGGTGTTCTGTTAGTTGTCGATAAGGAGAAAGTCGTCGGTATTGTTTCAGAGAGGGACCTTGCCAGGAACATTATTCTAAAGGAGCTGTCAGCCAGTAAAGTACCGGTCAAGAAAATAATGACCAGGGACATATACTGCATAACACCGGAAAATTCCGTTGAAGAATGTATGGGTGTTATGACATCCGCCCACATCCGTCACATGCCCGTATTCGACAACAAGAAACTGATAGGAGTCATAACCTTCGGGGATATTGCAAGCGCATTACTCCTGGAGCAGAAAATAAAGATACATGACCTTGAGAGCTATTATTCCTGTGATGCCGGGGTGTATGACGACGGAGAATGATCCCCAATAATCACATCTTTCCAATTTAATAGGCCGATCACTTCATAACCACAATGAATCGGCATTTAAATTAAATAGAAAAAAATAAAAAATTAAAAATATGGAGGAGAATCTTTAAGGTACTATTCCTCATCTTTGATTGTTGAGATTTGATTTTTTATCTGCTTAAGGTGTAATCAAATCAGCGTCTTTCCGTCCATCCCCTCGGCTGCCATCCCAAAACATGACAAAACAGTCGGCGCTATGTCCATCAGGCCAGGCTCCTTTGAGTTTATAGTAAAATTGCTCAACAGGATCCCCGGCACAATGGACGGGTCTACAATATGGTCCCCGCTCCATTTCTTGAGATTATCTTCCATCAGCTCAAAAGGGGCGCCGCCGATGGCCGTCTGCCAGGAGGTCCTGTAGCCGTCTTCAAACCCGACGACAAGGTCAGGGGAGTTCGATGTCTGGTCGCCGGAATAAATGTCCCTGCTTTTATAAACATTTCTTACGGCACGCTGACCGTCCTTCGGGTCAGATAATTTCGTGAATTTTTCTATTACGGCATTTGCGACGGAATCAGCTGAAGTGCCCGGCTCGACGATACCGTTTTTCTCCCTGCCTTTTATGTTCAGGTAGATACTCCCGAAACCGAGCGCATAAGCGCTCGTCTTCTTCCAGTCGACAAACTGGAACAGGCCGCCCCCCTCCTTGTCCTCTTTCGTTATATTCTTTGTCAGGGTCATAAATCCGTTCTGTACAAGCCAT
>JBFLYJ010000526.1:0-2443 GCA_040756635.1 Nitrospirota bacterium | reverse complement strand
GCACGAAGCAGAGACAGTCACGCTGCATACGGTAATGAGACAGCATCCCTTCAGCAGGTGCGGCATCTGCAGATATTAGCTGAAAATAACGCGGTCCCGTCCGCCCTGCAAAAAGGATGTAGTACTTAAAAAAGTCTTGAACGGATGGGTATACTCCTGTTTCCAGCTGAATAGGGAGATGAGGGGAATATTCCTTAATCAGAATCGATGGTGTTTGAGATCCTTGACAGAGATATGGATTAGTTTTATAACAGAGGTAAGGCATTAACCCATGAGTCCGATGAAATACATATGTATGGTCCAGTTTTTTCTTCCGGACGTTCTATACGTAAATAATTGAGGAAGGGAGAGAGAGAATCATAAATAAAAATATGGAGGGCAACTATGTTCAGTAAATGGGGAATAAGCGGAGAAAATATCAAGACAGAGGGGAATGGAACAAAAGAAAAAGTGGTAAATGAAATAACCCCCGAGAAAACAACTCCCATCATTGCAGAAACTAAAAGCGGCCACTCAAACATAAATAGAATATTAAAGGGGAGTAAGTTATCAGGGGACATAAACGTAACATGTGATCTGGAATTGAGCGGCGACGTTGAAGGCAATATAAGGTCGGCGCAGGATTCAAATATCCTGATAAAAGGGAGCTGCAAGGGCAATATCGAGACCGCCGGCGGCAGCGTTGATATTGACGGAGAACTGATAAGCGGAAATATCGTTGCGGGAAGCAATGTAACAATTTCCGGCAAATTCAATGGAGGAGAGATAAAAGCCCAGGGCAGGGTTTATGTGAACGGAGAATTCAACGGGAAGCTTGAAGGGAATGAAATAGAAATAGGACCTAATGCCGTCGGCAAAGGAGATCTGCTTTATAAAGAATTTATTTCGATATCCAAGGGGGCCAAGGTAGACGTGCATATTTCGAGGCTGCAGGAGGGGCTGAAAGTAGTGGGGAAACCGCCTGTAAGCAAGACAGAGAACGTTGATGCTCCCGCTAAAGAAAAAAGCGCTGCAAATTGATTTGATCAAAGGGCGTTTAATGCTCGAATGACTGACCATAAGGATTAAAAAGGGCCTGGTAGATACAGGCCCTTTTTATATCCGGCTCCTGCACTTTATCGCTGTGGGGACAGATCTTGAGAAGGCATTTCTTTGGGACCTCCCGAAAGAATTTAAGGCGGGACCGGCCGGGAATAATTATATTTGATTTTTTCCTTAAAAGGCTTACAATATGAGAGGCTTGTTTACATCAATCGACTGGTCCCGGGTTCGCGCTGAATGATTACGGATTAATCAGAGAATATCTCTTCAGGTAAATTTATATTCTGTCCGCTCGATATCATGGACCGGGACGAAGTTACAGTCTTAAGGAGAACGGCATGAAAAGTGAAAGAAGAAAGTTCATGAGATTTGACGTTTCACTTGAAGTGGCTTTTAAGGTATCAAAGAGTGCAGGCGAGTATTTTAGCGGGATGACAAAGAATTTTTCCCGGAGCGGTTTGTGTTTTGAGTCGCCTGCCGCCGGACTCGCAATGAAAGCTCCTCTGGAATTTGAGCTTAAACTGCCTTATAACAACGCATTCATCCCGGTCGCCGGTAACGTTGCCTGGAAAGCGCAGCATCAGGACAAATATCTGATAGGCATAGAATTTACTGATATTAACAGGGAAGCGAAGAGTCAGATTTTAGATTATGCGTATGAACAGTGGGTAGAAAAAAACAGGCATCTGAAATCCGTATAAACCTGATTCAGACCTGCAATTTGTTTTTTTATTTTGGAACCCTCTACCTGTTTCGAAATTTATCCCATATCCCCCAGTTCGTACTGAATAACGCTTATCGCCGCTATCGGCGCGGTCTCGGTGCGGAGGATGCGCGGACCGAGGGAGGTTTCCATAAAACCTTTTTCGACTGCTTTGTCTACCTCCTCTTTTGAAAATCCTCCTTCCGGGCCGATTACTATGGTGATCTCTTTAGTATTCTGAAAATCCTTTAGCACCTGTTTCAGATTTCTCGTCTTGTATTCTTCTGAGAAAATTATTTTTCCCATATTGTCATTCCTGAGAATACAGGAATCCAGATCCTTTGTTTTCTGGATTCCCTTTTTTACGGGGATGACGCTGTTAATATTCTCTTCCGTTAGAAAGCATGCCCCCTGGTCCATAAATTCCGCAAACTTAACCGGTTCCGTAATCTCTGGGACCTTGTCCCTCCCGGACTGCTGCGAAGCGGATATGGCGATCTTCCGCCACCTGGCCAGCTTCTCCGTATGCCGCACCTCCGCATGCACTGTTATCAGCGGGACAATGTTACGTACACCAAGCTCTGTAGCCTTCTGGATAATCAAATCCATCTTCTCTCCTTTTGCGATACCCTGCACAAGGGTGATTGATATCGGCGATTCAACTGAGTAAGGTTCTTTATTTACTTGCCTGACGATAAC
>JBFLYJ010000525.1:0-2446 GCA_040756635.1 Nitrospirota bacterium | reverse complement strand
AACCCCGAAATGATCTCCGGAGTCCAGTAATGGTCCCCAAGTCCTTTATATGATGGATTAAGCCCCTTCTGGATAAGCCTGTTCGGACAGCCCTGTACGCAGCGGAAGCAGTCCATGCAGACACTGTCGAGGGATTCGAGCATCTGGCGGGGATCGATGCCTCTTTTTTCATAAACCTTGTATACGCAGTCCTTTTTTACGCATCGGGCGCATTTGAGGCATCCTTCATCCCAGGCGATTATCCCTGATTTCGTGATCAGCTTAAACCGGTGTTCCGTGCGGCTTGTATGAATATGATATTTAGGCGGCATTATTTATGACTCCTTATTAAACCTCAGGCCGCGGGAAGAGTTTCGCGTCTTCCACAATCGTGGGGACCGCGTCTTCCCATTCGATCGCCATGATATGGACGCCGTGGACACCCTTGATCTCTCTCAGGGTGTGAATTGCCTCGACTGCTATCTTTATGCCTTCCTGCCTCTGTTCTTTAGCGGGGACGCCTTTCATTCTGTCAATAACTTCTTCGGGTATGTCCATACCGGCAACATTCTTTGCCATAAACTCCGCCATGCGCGCGGATTTTAGAGGAGTGATACCGCCGAGGATATATACTTTTTCAGCTGTGCCGTTATTTCTGACGAGGTCCATCCATTCTTTAAAGCGGGGAAGGTTGAATATGCACTGGGTCTGAATAAATTCAGCGCCCGCGTTTACCTTGGTTGCGAGGCGCGCGGCACGGTACTTGAAAGGATCAGCAAAGGGATTTGCCACGGCGCCGATAAACAACTGAGGCGGTGAGGCCAGCTTTTCACCTCCGATGATTTCTCCCTCGTCTCTCATCCGGCGAACCGTCTGAATCAACTGGACCGAATCGATGTCAAAGACGCCTTTTGCCTGCGGCTGATTGCCGAATGACTGGTGGTCGCCTGAAAGACATAATATATTGCGTATACCCAGGGCGGATGCCCCCAGGACGTCAGACTGCAGGGCTATGCGGTTGCGGTCGCGAGTGACCATCTGGAGCACAGGGTCCAGTCCTTCTGCTTTTAGAAGTGCACAGGCAGCGAGGCTGCTTAGGCGGACGACCCCGGTCTGATTATCAGTGACATTTATACTGTCTACATGGTCCTTGAGAATCTTTCCTTTGTTCCTTACGACATCGGGATCGGAGCCTTTCGGCGGGCCGCATTCGGCGGTAACGGCAAATTTCCCACTGGATAAAACGTTCTTGAGCCGGCTTTCTGTCATCACGTTCTCTGGTCCTCCCTGTAGATTTTTCTCGGTCCCTTACCTTGCTGCTTTGACCAGTCCGCAGGAGGATGCACTTTCTGCAGGAGGTCGAGCCGACCCATATCATCCAGCCTCGAGACTATAAGCTGCCACGCGCAGGGCATGTCCGGGTCAACCTCGCAGCGGTCGGTCTTTGAACCGCCGCAGGGGCCGTTGAACAGCCCTTTGGCGCACCGGGTAACCGGACATATAGCCGCGAAGTAGCCGAGCTTGCAGTCGCCGCAACCGCGGCAGTTCTCCACCCAGAGGCCCGCTTCTTTGGTCTCACCCAGGAATGTTGTATTAAGCGCCGGCAGGATATGTACCTTCGGAAACACCTCAGCAACCGCCTGTACACCTGCACCGCAGGCAAGGGAGAGTACAACGTCATACCCGCCGATGACCTCGGTCAACTGGTCGATAAACTCGTACACACACTGCCTGTCCAGCGTCATCTCTTTTATCTCAATTTCTTTCCCCGACGCCTTTGCGTCCATGCGGAGCGCTGATGAGAGAAGTCCCACCTCTTTTTCGCCTCCGGCAGCGCACTCGGCAACACAGGAACCGCAGCCGACCACCAGGATCTTCCTGTACGGTGCGATCATCTCTTTAATTTCTGATATAGGTTTTCTTTCAGCAGTAATCATACCCTTGCTCCTTCATCATAAACCGTTATTTTCTCTCCAAGCCTATTTCTTTTTTACCGGCGAGGCTCCCATGGACGTCTCCCGGGCAATAATGTCCCTCACAAGTTTATCAATTGTCATACGGTTTTCTGCGGTGGTGGTAATCAGCTCGAGGCGCTCCCGGTCGAGCCCGATTTCTTCAAGCAGCATCTGAGTATAGGCAACGCGTTTTTTGGCACGAAGGTTCCCTTCCTGATAGCGGCATGACCCCTCAGGACAGGTTATGAGATACACTTTATCCGCGCCTGATTCGAGGGCCCGCATCAGGTAAAGGGGATCGACGCGGCCGCTGCACGGCAGAGGGAAAAATCGTACCTGATCTCCCATCTCTCTTTCAATTGCCCGCCTGTTGATGTCCTGGTCCTGATCCAGCTGCCGGCAAAATAAGAATGCCCGCGTATACCCGCTGCCTTTCTGTCCAGTACTGTCAGTCATGGTCCTTTAAGGGATTTAAATAGCGTATTTTAAATTCGTCAGGCCAACTTTTATAT